>JALVRC010000160.1 GCA_027025255.1 Caldifarciminota bacterium | reverse complement strand
TTGATACACTTTTTTGGATAAAAAAATTAAATAAGTGGCAGTTTTTAATATTTCAATTGCTTCCTCTTTTATCCTTTACTTACCTTTTAGTTTATCACTCTAAATTTTTTAATTTACCTATGTGGACCAAATACTTCTTTTTATTTATGCCCTTAAAGTTTTATTCTGTCTCTCTTGATATGATAAGTCAACTAAAGGAGAGCTTAAACACACGTCAAAAGGCAATACTTCTAAAGCTCTTCTATATTCTTTCTTTAATGTTTTTTCTTTTGGTGACCTTTACAATTTTTGTTTATGTTTTTACAGAGGATAAATCTCTTATTAACCATTTTTGGTGGGCATTAAACCAGATAGAGGATCCTGGGAATCTTGTAAAACAGCCTGGCTCAATGTTTTTTATGTTAATTTCATTAACCCTTACTATTACCGGCATATTTATATTTTCATTCTTAATAAATCTGGGTTCTTCTATAATAGAGAAATATATTTTTACACATTATAAACAGCCAGTAAAAGAAAAGGATCATATTGTTTTGATGGGTTGGCATGATTGGTACCCACAGTTAGTTCGCTTTGTTAATGATTATCTATTGAGTAAGAAAGCTATAGTTTTATTAAACGATGACAACGATCCTGAACCCTATATTCACAGAGTAATGGAGAAATTATCCAGTACAAAAAACTATAATGTGAATTTTATTTACAGAATCGGAAATCCTATGAAAGGAGAAAACCTTTCACGTCTTGCACTGGAAAAAGCATCTGCTATTCTGGTTTCAAGAAAAGATGATGCAGAAACAATGGGGTTAACTTTGGGATTAGAGAGTTATCTGGAGGAACATAAGGGGTTTGATGTAAGTATTGTACCAATCTTAAATAATTCGCGTAACGTGTCTCCTTTTGATATTGTTGCGGTAAGAGAAAAGAAAAAGATAATTAAAAGACCCCTGATTGTGCCTGATGTATTGGGTAAGATAGCAGCTCAGTCTCTCATTACTCCTGAAGCTGCTCAATTCTTTAAGGAATTATTCTCACCTTTTGGAAAGGAAATTTATATTTATTTTTTAAAAAAACAAAGAAGATTAAGATATATTTCAATGTCCTGGGAAACAAGATTAATAAAAAAAGGACTGATCCCCATAGCTTTAAAAGCCGATAAAGAGTGGATATTTACTCCTTTTAATACAATTACAAATCAATTAGATGTTGAAGCTGTTGCTTTTTTATCTGAAGATTTAAAAACTATTAATAGTAATTCCAGTACTATTGAGAAAGGTCTTTCTCTCTCTTCTATTAAAGAGGGTTCCTTTAATCTTAAAGAAGACTCAAAAAACATAAATAAAATTTTAATATGTGGTTGGGATCCTGCAGTTGCTGTAGTTATACATGAGATGCTTATACATAATAATACAGAGATTATTGTAATTAGTGATGAGGTAAGTGAAAAGGAAATGTATCAGTATTTGGAGGACTATTTTGAAGATACAGAATTAAGAAACGAGTGGAGAAAACATATAAAATTGTATCAGGACACATATAGTTCCTATTCAGTTTTAAGAAACAAGGGAAAGATAGAGCATATAGATGGAATGATACTTTTTCCAGAATCAGAGCTATTGGATCCAGATTCAAGAGAGATTTTACTTACTTTTAAACTTTTAGAAAAAAGAAAAAAATCTCATCTTAAGCAATTCCCTGTAGTTTTGGTTATGGAAGACAAGGACAAGGCAGACTATTTAAGAAAGTATGTTAAATACCATAACCAGGAGTATGATTTTTCTTTTATTGAGAAGCATAGCATTATCAATACTTTAGTATCTCAAATGATTTTGCCGCAGATATTCAATCCAGGTATAGATAGGGTGTACAAAAGAATGCTCTTTTTAAGTCAAGCCTCAGTACATAGAATGGATATAAAAGAAATAACGGATATTACAGGAAAAGAAATATCTAAGGCGTTTACGATTGTAAGAAAGCTTACAGGAACGACACTTATAGGTTATATTTTGAATGACGGACAGTTGAAGATTCTTCCTCAATCTGGGAAAATCCCGGTTGACATTTCAGCAATTCTTGTTTTTTATTAATGAATTATAATGTCTCAAAACTTGACAATTTAGAGAAAGAATGTATAATATGCGTTAATTTAAATGAACTAAGGAGGTCAAATGAGAATAGCCATTAATGGATTTGGAAGAATTGGTAGATTGGTTTTTAGAGCAGGATTTGACAATCCTTCCATTGATTTTGTTGCAATAAACGATATAACAGATGCAAAAACCCTTGCTCATCTGTTGAAATATGATTCTGTTCATGGTATATTTAAAGCAAATATTGAATCAGGAGATGATTATATAAGTGTTAACGGGAAGAAGATAAAGATTTTTTCTCTGAGAGATCCTCAAGATTTACCATGGAAAGAATTAAACATTGATATTGTTGTTGAATCAACAGGAATATTTAGAACATTTGAGCTCAGTAATAAACATATAATTGCAGGTGCTAAAAAGGTTGTACTTTCAGCCCCTGCAAAAAGTGAGGGAATAAAGACAGTTGTGCTCGGAGTAAATGATAAAGACATAGATTTTAAGAATGAAAAAATAATATCAAATGCGTCTTGTACTACTAATTGCCTTGCTCCTATGGTTAAGGTTCTGGATGATAATTTTGGTATTGAACATGGTTTTATGACTACTATTCATTCATATACTAATGATCAGAGAATATTAGACCTTCCACATAGAGATTTAAGAAGGGCGAGAGCTGCGGCTGTGAATATGATACCAACAACGACAGGAGCAACTAAGGCAATTGGGCTTGTTATCCCTCATCTTAAGGGAAAGCTTAAGGGTCTTTCTGTTAGGGTTCCAACCCCGGACGTTTCTTTTACAGATCTTTCGGTTATTGTAAAAAAAGAGGTTTCTAAAGAAGAGGTTAATAATGCTTTTAAACAGGCAAGCAACTCTATTTTAAAGAATTATTTACAGTATGTTGATGAGCCTTTAGTGTCTATGGACTTAAAGGGGAATCCTTACTCTTCCATATTTGATTCTCTGCTTACTGAAGTTATAGAAGGAAGCCTTGTTAAAGTTTTTGGCTGGTACGATAATGAGTGGGGATATTCAAATAGAATAAAAGATTTATTATTGGTTTTGGGAAAATATTTATG
>JALVRC010000159.1 GCA_027025255.1 Caldifarciminota bacterium | reverse complement strand
ATTTAAAACAAAAGGAGGTAGAGTGAAAGCAAATAAAACCTCTAAACAAATTTTAAAACGTATTAAAAAATTTATAAGAGAAAAAAGATATTTAACGTATGCAGAATTTGAAGAGTTTTTACCAGAGGATTTCGTACCTGTAGATGTAATTGAAAATGTTATTGCAGGCCTTGAGAAAAAAAATATAAAAATTGTAAAAAGCCCTGACGAGGTAGATGACTATTTTGATCTTAAAAAATTCATACTTTCCAAAAGAGAAGACCCTACAAGATCTTACTTTAGAGAATTAGCCCGTTTTAAGCTACTTACAAAAGATGAAGAAATAAAGTGCTCACAGGAAATGGAAGAAGGATATGCTCAGCTAACTGAAATAATCTTTCAGTCTCCCGGGCTCATTAATACGCTTTTAGAAGAATGTAAAAAAGTTGAGTCAGGTAAAAGAAATATTGAACAAACAGCAAGACCACTTGCAATTGAGTTCTTTACAGAAAAATCTGTCTACGCTCAATGGAAATATAACTTCATTCAAACAGTAACAACCATTGAAAATCTTAATATCAATTTCCAGAAACTTTTAAGAAAGAAAAAAACTACTCCATCTGAACAAAAGAAGATACAAACACTTAAAGAAAAGATTATATTTAATATTAAAGAACTCTCCCTGCAATACCCTTTTGTAAAAGAATTCATTGATAAGTTTTATAATGCAATATATCGTTTCAAAAGGCTATCAAAGAAATTTTCCAGATTAAAACGCATTCCAAGTAGAGATGACCCACTCTATCCTGAATACAAACAATACGAGGAACTAAAGAAATACCTTGGGAGTAATGTTACAAAAGATGTTGATAGCTATCTTAAAGAAGTTATAAAAACAGAAAGGATAGCAACAAGAGCAAGAGACAGAATGATAGAAGGTAATGTGCGATTGGTTATAAGTATTGCTAAAAAGTATACCAACAGAGGACTTGAATTTATAGATCTTATTGCTGAAGGTAACTGTGGATTAATCAAGGCAGTTGAAAAATTCGACCATAAAAAAGGTAATAAATTCTCTACCTATGCCACCTGGTGGATTAAACAGGCTATAACAAGAGCAATTGCTGATCAATCACGAACTGTAAGAGTTCCTGCCCATATAATCGATGCGATTAATAAAATTTCAAAGGTTTCAAGAAAGTTTTATCAACGATATGGAAGATTACCAACAATAATGGAGATAGCAGAGAAATTACCCATGTATTCAAAGGAAAAGATTAGATTTTTAACAAACATTTCCCAGTTCCATATTTCTCTTGATAAAGCAGTTGACGATGATAATTCAAGCTTTGTTGCAGATTTCATCAGCGATAAGACAATCCCTACTCCTACTGTATATGCGGCAAAAAAAATGTTAAGAGACGTTTTGGAAAAAGCTCTCTCAGAATTAAACAAACGTGAGCAACAGGTATTAAAAATGAGATTTGGGCTTGAAGATGGTTCTCCCAAAACACTGGAAGAAGTAGGTAGATATTTTAATGTTACAAGAGAACGTGTAAGACAAATAGAACTTAAAGCATTAAAAAAACTTAAAGAGGATCCATACAAAGCAAAAATTTTAGAACCTGTAAAAGAACTACTTAAATGAAGCCAGCGATTGAAGGAGGACATCCTCAAAGAAAAACGTTTCTTGTTTTCGGTAAACCTGATATACACAATGAAGAAATTGAGGAAGTAGTAAAAACACTGAAAAGTGGATGGATATCTCACGGACCAAGGGTAGAGAAATTTGAACAGGACTTCAGGCATTACAAAAATGTCTCTTATGCTCTTGCGTTATCCTCCTGTACAGCCGGTCTTTTTTTAATACTTAAAGGACTGGGCATTAAAGAAGGCAAAAAGGTACTTTTACCTTCTTTTACCTTTGTTTCAACTGCAAATGTTATTATTCATTTAGGAGCTGAGCCTGTTTTTTTAGATATTGATGAAGACACAATGAATGTATCATTGGATGAAATTCATAAAAATATGGATAAAGCTCACGCTTTAATTGCTGTCCATCTTGCTGGATATCCAGCTCCTGTATCCGGGCTAAAAAGTAAAATCTTACTCATTGAGGATGCTGCACATGCAGTTGAAACATATCTTGATGAAACTCCAGCTGGGAAAATTGGACATGCTGCATCTTTCAGCTTTTATGCTACCAAAAATATCACGACTGCAGAAGGTGGAATGGTAACGACTGAAGACGAAGAACTTTATAACTATATTAAGATTGCACGGTTGCACGGTCTGTCAAAAGATGCCTGGAAAAGATATGATGCTCATTCAACAAATTCCTACGAGGCAATTCTACCCGGCTACAAGTTTAATTTAACCGATATACAGGCAGCAATAGGCATACATCAATTAAAAAGAATTGAAGATTCCTATAAAAAGAGAAAAAAAATCTGGGAATTCTATACGAACGAGCTTAAAGATAATAAGTTTATTATAACCCCTAATTTGCCTGAACGCGGTAGACATGCTCTTCATCTCTATATTATTAGGTTAAGATTAAACACAATTAAAGTGGATAGAAGTTTCATAATCCAGGCTCTAAAACATGAGAATATTGGAACTGGCATACATTTTAAGGCTGTTCATCTGCATAAATTTTATAGAAATATGTTTCCTCATATTCATTTACCGGTTAGTGAAAAACTCTCCAATGAGGTTCTTTCACTTCCCTTAACTGCTGGTATGAGCCTTAAAGATGCACAAGATGTTGTTAGTGCTTTAAAGAAAATCCTTAAATACTATGAAAGATAGTATAAGTTTTAGAGCAAGATTTCTATACAGTGACGGACAAAAACTTATAGATGAAATTAAAGTGATTGAAGTAAAAAACGGTGTAATTATTGAAGAAAGAGAAAAGAAATGGGACATTGATCTTATAAATTACACTGCAATCCCTGCTTTTTCTGATTTACACCTTCACTTTCCACAATTCTGGACAATGGGTAAATTTAAAGGCACGCTTTTTGAATGGCTTGAACATATTATAGATGAAGAAGAAAAGTATAACAATCTCAAATTTGCTGAAGAAACTGCTTTTTACTTTAAAAATGCTTTAATTAAAAATGGGATTTTGTATGCGGGTGTTTACGGATCAAAACATGCCAGAACAATTAGATATCTCATAAATTTCTTTAAAAGATACCCTCTGCATATAATTTTAGGAAAGGTTATTATGGATAGAGGAGGAAATACTGAAAAAGAATGGCAGGAGACCTTAAGTCTTTTAAAAATGTATAGAGAAAGAACAGCCTTAATACCACGCTTTGCTCCATCTGTAACTGAAGAAATGCTTATACGTATAGGGAATTACGTAAAGAAAAATCCTCAAACTTTTGTCTTTACACATCTGTCTGAAACAAAGGACGAGATTGCAACTGTAAAAAAACTTTTCAAAAATTATAGCTCTTATACTGAGCTTTACGAAAAAACCGGTATTTTATCACAAAATACATTGCTTGGACATGGTATTTATCTTACTGACGATGAACTTAACACTGTAAAGAGAAATGGCTCCTGGATAATTCATTGTCCTTCTTCCAATTTCTTTCTTCATTCAGGAAATATGAAAACAAAATATTATCTGGATAAAGGCATAAAAATTGGGATGGGAAGTGATATAGGAGCTGGGGTTAATCTTGATTTTTTTGAGCTTATGAGAATAGCTTACTTCAATTCATCCCTTAAACTGCACAAGTTATTATACATGGCAACCAGAAGAGATGCCCTGGGTGTAAGATTCTTAGGCGGATTTAAAAAAGGTGATTTTGCAGATTTCATTCTTTTGAAAGGATATCCTGATATTGATGAAATTGTATTTAAATATAACTCTTCATTAATTAAAGAAGTTTTTTTCAGAGGGAAACTTATTGAAGAGAATTTGAGCTAAGTAAATATTTTAAAACAAATATATCGTTTATTTAAACTTTAAATCTACTCAACATACATAATACAAACATACTTTCTCATAATTTTTTTCTTGACAACTGCCAGAAAGTGTGTAGAATTATAGTGGTGCCGGCGTAGCTCAGTAGGTAGAGCAGCGGTTTCGTAAACCGCAGGTCACCCGTTCAAATCGGGTCGTCGGCTTGTTAAAATGAAAAAAAGGCTCCTTATAAAGACTCATGTGTTAAGCAAGGAAGATATGTTACATGATGTAATAGAAAAGTATGCAAAAGGAAAGTATGAAAGAGGAGATGTAATTGTAATTAGTGAGAGCGCAGTAGCCATTACTCAGGGGAGAGCAATTCCTATAAACAAAATGCATCCTTCATTGCTATCACGTTTTTTATACAGATTTGTAAAAAAGGTGCCTTACGGTACAGGCTTAAGAAATCCGTACAGTATGGAAGCAGCGCGAGAGGAAATAGGAAGTATACGATTGATATTTGCCGCTATAATAGGTGGTATTACTCGTTTGTTCGGCAGAAAAGGCGATTTTTATCGTATTGCTGGCAAACAAGCAGCTATGATTGATGCCCCTCACACATCTCCTGTACAACCTTATGACAAAGCTGTTATAAAAGGCCCAAAAGACGCTGATAAAGTCTCTTTATCGTTAAAAAACAAACTTGGAGTTGATATTGCAATTATGGATATCAATGATATTGGTGGAAGTTGGGTTATAGGAAGTTCTTTTAAAGATAAAAAATCAATAGAAAAACTTCAGGATTTAATGAGGGACAATCCTATGGGACAGGGGAATGAGCTAACCCCTATTTGTATAGTAAAACAATTTTTTTTAAAGGAGGAAAAATGAATATACCAGATACATTACTCTATTCAAAATCCCATGAATGGGTTAAGATTGAAAATAACATTGCAACTGTTGGAATAACAGATTTTGCACAACAGGAATTAAGTGACATTGTTAATCTGGAACTTAACGATGTTGGAAGCGAAGTGGAATTAGATGGTGAAGTAGGTGAAATAGAAGCAGTCAAAGCAGCATCAGAAATATTTTCACCTGTTGCTGGAAAAATTATTGAGGTCAATGAGAAAGTACTTACTTCTCCTGAAATAATAAATAAAGACCCTTACGGTGAAGGTTGGATGTTCAAGATTGAACTAACCGAAAGTTTAGAAGATATACAATCAAGACTTATGGATAGTAGCAGATATAAGAAATTTTTAGAAGAGGAATAATGCCATATATACCGATAACAGAAAAAGAGTATGAAATAATGCTAAAAGAAATAGGTGTTAAAGATTTTAATGACCTTCTTACACCTATTCCTGAACAGGCTTTACTCCTTAATAAAGACATTAAACTCCCAGGACCCTACAATGAATTTGAGGTATATCAAAAGCTTAAAAGCCTATCTAAAAAAAACAAAACCATAGATGAATACACATCTTTTCTTGGAGCAGGTGCCTACTCCCATATAATACCACAAATCGTTAACTTTGTTATTTCAAGATCTGAATTTGCAACAGCCTATACTCCATATCAAGCTGAGGTAAGTCAGGGAACATTAACCGCTATTTATGAATATCAATCTTTTATTTCCAGACTGTTCGACATGGATGTTTCAAATGCATCTATGTATGATGTTGCTTCAGCTCTTGCTGAATCTGTACACCTTGCACGTGATGTTAAAAAGAAAGAAAAGGTTCTTATCGCTTCAACACTGCATCCCTTCTTCAAAAAAACAATATACACCTATGCTTACGGATTAAACGTACCTATTATTGAAGTAGAGGAGAAAGATGGTATAGTAAACATTGACAGTCTTAATAAACTTTTAAAAGAAGATGTTGCAGGATTCATTGTCTCGCATCCAAATTTCTATGGGAATCTTGAAGATATGGAAAGAATCTCAGAGATTATTCATAACAGTAATACATTTCTTATAATGGCTGCTGACCCAATATCCATGGCAATACTTAAAACCCCGGGAGAATATGGAGCAGACATTGCTGTGGGTGAAGGTCAATCCTTAGGCATTCCAATCTCATTCGGAGGCCCATATCTGGGCATTTTTACTGCAAAAAAAGAATATATTAGAAAAATGCCAGGAAGGATAATAGGCCGAACAAAAGATATAGATGGGAATGAGGGTTTTGTAATGACCTTACAAACACGAGAACAGCATATAAAAAGAGAAAGAGCTACCTCAAATATATGTTCAAATCAGAATCTCTGCGCACTTGCTGCGACTGTTTTTATGTCAGCTGTAGGGCCTGACGGGTTAAAGCATGCAGCTTATCTGTCTATGGAAAAGGCTCATAAATTATCAGAAAAGATAACAAACATTAAAGGCTTCAGTTTAAAATACGAAAGGCCCTTTTTTAAAGAATTTGTACTCCAAACACCTATTCCTGCAGCTGAACTTGTTGAAAATATGCTTTCCTACAACATTTTTGCAGGTGTTCCTTTAAACAGATTTAGTAAAAACAGAACTAATGAACTTTTAGTTGCTTGTACTGAAAGAATAACAGATGATGATATAGAACATTACGTAGATAGTTTAAGAAAAATTAGATGAAATTCATTTACTCTCCTCTCTATGAGGTAGATTTAGGCCCTCATCCATTCAAAAACGAAAAATACAGGCTTATTAAAGAGCAACTCGAAAAATCAGACATTATCAATAAAAACAATCTAATAGTAAGCAATGAACCTATTGATTGGGAAACATTAAAAACCGTTCATACTGAGGCTTATATAGAGGATTTAAGACTTTTACGCAAATCTCAGGCTGTATTGAGGAGTGAAATGCCTTTTAACAAAGAGATAGTAAATGTATCAAGAATAATGGCTGCTAATAGTATAAAAGCCTCAGAACTTGCATTAGATAATAATTGTTCATATCACATTGGTGGAGGCTTCCATCATGCCTTTCCTTCCCATGCCGAAGGCTTCTGCTATCTTAATGATGTTGCACTTGCAGCATATCACATAAATAAACAAAAGGGAATGAAGGTTGCTATTATTGATTGTGACCTTCATCAAGGAAATGGGACAGCTTTTATATTCAAAAATAATGACAATGTGTTTACATTCTCAATACATGAAGAAGACATATATCCTGTTAAGGAAAAAAGCTCTCTTGATATAGGCTTAAATCCTTTTACAGACGATAACGAATATCTTGAACAGCTCTTTTCAGGGTTGGGAAAGGTCAAATCATTTTCTCCTGACTTCATTGTTTATGTTGCAGGAGCTGATCCATACATTTATGACACGCTTGGATACCTGAATATTTCAATGGAAGGATTAAAAAAACGAGATGAAATGATATTTGAAACCTTTAAAAATATACCAACTTTAATACTTTTGGCTGGAGGGTATGCTAAAAACTTTCAAGATACTGTAAGGATTCATGTAAATACAGCGGAAAAAGCCAGAAATTTATGCCAGTAAAGTCAGTTGAACTTCCTCTTCACTATGGTCATGTTCCTTCCTGGCTTTTTAAAAGGATGAAGAGACTCGCAAGGGTTCTAATAGAAGTAATAATAGAAGAATACGGCACAAAAGTTTTACTGCAAAGGCTTTCAGACGCTTTCTATTTTCAGGCACTTGGATGTTTACTTGGGTTTGATTGACATTCATCAGGGCTTACAACTGCTACTGGTGCAAGTATTAAATACGCCTTGAACTCATCAGCATATAAAATTAAAGCGTTTGGGGGAAAAGGTAAGTATTCACGAAAAATACCTGATGAAATGGCTTTGTCAGGAATGAGAAATCTTATAAAATATTCCAAGCTTACTGCCAAAATTGATAGCGCAGGAATTCAGGACGGATACAATATATATATGCAGTTCTTTTTTACTGATGGAACAGATTGGGTTGTTATTGATCAGGGACTTAACTATAAGAATAAATATTCAAGAAGATATCACTGGTATAGCAATGATATAAGAGACTATTTTTCTTCACCTCATAAAGATATCTCAGGCAAAAAGGAAAAATCATGTATTAATATTGTTAAAAAAGGACAAGAAACACTGCATAGCAGTATGACAGAACTCTTTAATAATAAATCAAAAATAGAAAAATACTTAAAACAATGGGACAGCTTTAAATTTCCTCAAAGACATGAAATATTCTATAAAGATATTAATATAAAAAGGGTTAAGAATATCATATTTACCCACAAAGACTACAGAGATGATTTTAAGTCCCTCCTAATGAGCAAGGGAATAGGAACTAAAACAATAAGAGCCCTTGCTTTAACAGCACATATAATCTATGGAACCCCCTTGAGCTTTAAAGACCCTATTAGTTTTTCATATGCCCACGGAGGGAAAGACGGCATCCCTTATCCTGTTAACAAAAGAATATACGACAGCACGATTTCCTTTCTTTTAGATATTGTAAAAAAATCTGATAGCATAAAAAAGGATAAAACATACATGCTAAAAAAACTCATCTCATGGAAAAAATACCAAAACTTCTAAAAGAGCGCCTCAAAAAGCTAATTCCTGATTATAAAACCTTTGAAATAGCATGGCTTAAAAAACCTGATGCTGGGGTACGAATAAATACTCTGCTTGCAGAAAAAGAAAAAACAATAAAAATCTTAATGCAATACGAAATCGAACAACTACCTTTCTATGAAAATGGGTTCATTGTTAAACAAAGACAGGGACTTGGTAATAGCATGCTTCATTACGCAGGGCATATATATATACAGGATATATCAAGTATGATTCCTCCTGTCCTTTTGGAGCCTAAACCATACGAATACGTGCTTGATATATCAGCAGCACCCGGCTCTAAAACAACTCAGATGGCTGATATGATGAATAATACAGGTGTTATTATAGCAAACGAACCTCATTTAAAAAGAGCAAAGTCTCTTGTCAGCAATATTGAAAGACTTGGTGTTATAAATGCCATTATAATGAGACGAGACGGTAGACAGTTAACACCATATTTCGAAGAGACTTTTGATAAGATATTAATAGACGCTCCCTGTTCTTCAGAAGCAACAGCAGGACGATCTTACAGAGTTTTGAACATGTGGTCAATAAACTCTGTAAAAAGGCTTTCTGGTATTCAAAGAGGCTTACTTGTAAATGCGTACAAAATGCTTAAGCCAGGGGGTAGAATGGTTTATTCAACATGTACATTTGCACCAGAAGAAAATGAAGAAGTAGTCAGTTATCTTTTGAAAAGATTTCTTGATACAACAACTATACCTGTAAAAATTAATGGCATAAACGCTGTAAGAGGTATTGTTGAGTGGGAAGGGAAGGAATATCATCCGCTTGTAACCAATACTTTAAGAATCTATCCTCACAAAAATAGAGGAGAAGGTTTTACAATAACTGTCATAGAAAAAATAAAAACATACTAAGACAATTATCGTATCTGACAAAATAGAAAAAGCTAAACATAATTTGAGTAGATTAATGCCAAAAATACAGCATCCCTGAAACAACAAGGAGGTTATTGAAAAGCTTGTAATTGTTAGATGAAAATTAAAATATTTTAGTTAAGTTTTAACCCTTGACAAAGGTAAAATTTTGCGTATAATAGAATTACAG
>JALVRC010000158.1 GCA_027025255.1 Caldifarciminota bacterium | reverse complement strand
ATATATAGTATCTTATAATAATACAGTAGATACAGTAACAGCTACATCATATACTGTTACAGAGCCTGCAATGAAGGTCAGTGTTGTAGCTATTGGTTCAGGATACGATAACAGTACTGCATGGGAAAAGAACTATGAGGCTGTTGTAACAACTCTTGATGTCTATTCAACTGCTGATCCTAGTACTGATCACCCAAGTGGTTTTGGGTTTAATGCTCACGGCGAAGCAACAGCATATTCAGTAAGTGATCAATCAAACCATGCAAGTATAGATTATATTGTATATGACAATAGTGGTACCTTGATGTTTGTTTCTATCAGTGACTATCCTAATTCTACGAATTCGGAAAAAAATTCATTAAGCCAGAATTTAACAACACCGTTTGATGATCTTGACCTTGCATCACCAGAAGGCAGTTATTCTACTCAGAGAGACCTTGTCCAGAATGGTATGTATAGTTTATGGTTAGCTGAGGGAGATGATAGGTTTGGTAAACTTCAAGTTCAAGGCGTAAGTGGTACAAAAGTTACCATTAGAGTAGCTCTGCAGGAAGAGCCAAAGCTTCGTTGGGTTAAGACACAGGAATAAATTCTTAAGTATTTAAAAAAGGAGGAGGGAACTCCTCCTTTTTTTTTTTAGGAGGTACGTAGGATGAGGAAAGTTTTATTATTTATAATTTTTAGTTTGGGAATTATGTTAAATTGTGGAGATAATCAAAATATATTTTTTGATAACCCTGAGTTAAGCGACCCTTACTTTTTTGATGGAAAGATAACGTTAACATGGGTTAATACCATTGATAGTACGGACTTTGAGGGATACAATGTTTATATATCTAAGACCTCAGACATAAAAGATGCTACTGGCGATGCCCAGATACTAGCAAATGCTATTGTTGCACAAAATGTTGGTAAAACAGATGATACAGTTGTTGTAAGTTATGATAAGCTTGGAGATGGAACATTAATAATGGATCAAGATTCAGTATTTATACAGGTTCGAACTGTTACTGCTTCAGGTGTTAATGATAATTCGCCTACAACATACAAGGTGATTCCTGCTCCAACTGGGATTGGTATTCTCTTTACCTATAATAAGAATACAACAACTCATAGCGGTTATGGATGGAATAGTGAAACAGGAGAGGGTAAAGATTTTTCAACTGTGGAAGTAAATAAAGATAGCATTGATTTTTTTGTTGATGAACTACCAACATCAGGTGTTGTTACTTTACTTTCTCCTTCTAATGCAGATTTTATTACCTGGCAAGGTAAAGCAACAAACTTGAAAATATTGGATAAATGGTATACTCCTGAATATCCTGAAATTTCTGGGAGTAGTGTTTCAATAGATGTGGAAAGTGTAATTGGTTTTAAAACAGAGGATGGATATTTTGCAAAAATAAAAATAGAAGAAATTGGTGATACTACTGTTCAAGGCGAATCTCTTAAATATATCAAATTTAACTATGCATTTTATCCAAATTCAAAATAATAATTTATAAAAGGGGATGGGGGTAATACATCATCCCCTTTTATTTTTTTACTGAATGAAATTCAATATTCAAAAATTAGAAAACGGCCTTACAATAGTTTTTTTACCTGATAAATCGAATAAGGTTGTATCGTCAAAGCTGTTTGTTAAGGCTGGGAGTATTTTTGAAAAAGATTTGTATGGGAGCGGGATATCTCATTATTTTGAACATATTATGGCAGGTGGTACAACACGAAAACGTACTGAAAGAGAGTATAATCTTTTAAGGCAAAAAATAGGAGCAGAGTTTAATGCTTATACTACATACGATCATACTGCATATTTTATTACTGTAAACAGTAAATATAAAAACGATTCTATGGAAATGCTTTCAGAGTGGTTAATTGATTGTGCTTTTCAAGATAAGGAGATAGAAAGAGAGAAAGGGGTAATTCTTAAAGAGATATTAATGTCTTCATACAGGCCTTTATCAAGAATGTGGCAACATTATTATGAACTATTTTACAGATTTAGCCCAAGAAGATTTCCTATTATTGGTTATGAAGAGTTATTTAAAAAGCTTTCAAAAGAGGCTATTCTAAAATATTATATGAGGAGGTATATTCCTCAAAATGCAACACTCGTTGTTGGTGGGGATATTGATAAGAAATTTGTAGAAAATACATATAAACTCTGGAGTAGGTGGGAAAAAAAGGAATATTTGGTAGATATTTATCCATTTGAGCAAAAAAGAAGTTTTCATATTGAGGACACAAAAATAGTTAATCTTTCTACCCCAAGACTTTTGATGGGTTGGCCTGTTCCTGAACTCCTTCATAATGATATCCCAGCGTTAGAGATCACTTCTTATATTTTAGGAAAGGGTAGGAATGCAAGATTCGTTGAGAATATTAAGGAAAAGAATAATGTGGTATACGATATTTATACATATCTTGATGTTGTTTATTATGATAAGGGGATTTTCCTGGTTATTATCGAATTAAAAAATGAAAATGATAAAGATAAGGTTGCAGAAAAAGTATATAATGAAATCTACTCTACTAAAAATAGCTTAACTGAAGAAGAACTTATGCGAGCTAAACAGATAATAAAGACAGAGATATTACGGAGTGCTACTTCAATCCAGGATAAAGTTTTAAAAGCTGGTATATCATACCTTTCAACAGGTCATGTGGATTTTGATGAAAAGTATTTAAGAATGATTGAATCAGTATCTATTGATGATGTGAAGAATGTTATTGAAAAGTATCTTCTTTATTCACATGAAGTTAGAGGATTTTATCCTTCTAAAACTGAAAAGACAACCTTTGATTTTGAAGGCGGTAAACCTTATAAAGTTGAAGAAAATATCATCAATAATATTAAACTTATACAAATAGTAAAGGATACTCCTCTATTTAAGCTTGCTATAATTTTTGATAGGGGAGTAATTAATGAAACTGCAACCAATAATGGTATAACAAACTTCCTATTATCTATGCTTTTTAAAGGTAGTAAAAATTATTCGGAAAGGGATATAGCACAAGTAATTGAAGATACTGGAGGATATTTTGACACAGATGTAAACAGAGATTTTTCATATATTTATCTTGAAGGTTTAAATGAGCATCTTAGCTCGTATTTAGCTGTTTTAAAGGATATATTACTAAATCCATTATTACCTGATACTGAAGTAGACAAAATCAGGGAAAGAATACTTGCTGAAATAA
>JALVRC010000157.1 GCA_027025255.1 Caldifarciminota bacterium | reverse complement strand
AAATCCTTTTTTGTCCTGATTCTACTCCCAAAGAATGTAGAACCACTAATATCTATTAAAAGTACAAGATTTAATTCTCTTTCTTCAATAAATTTCTTAATAAATGGTTTATTCATCCTTGCAGTAACCTTCCAGTCAATAGTTCTAACATCATCTCCGTATTCATATTCTCGTACTTCGTGAAATTCCAGCCCCTTTCCCTTAAAAACACTCTTATAACTACCAGTAAACATAGAATCCATTATTTTTTTTGCATTTATTTCTATTGTTTTGGCTTTTTTTTGTATACTTGCTATATTTAATTTAATTTTTCTCATTTTTTATGGAATTTCTACATTCTCAAGTATCATATCAATTATTTTATCAGAGTTAACGTCTTCTGCTTCAGCTTCATATGTTAGTAATATCCTATGTCTTAGAACATCGTGGGCTATTTCTTTTACATCTTCCGGTATTACAAATGCTCTTGATTTCAAAAGAGCTATTGTTCGTGAACCAATAGCCAAATATATGGATGCACGTGGAGATCCACCGTATTTTATGAATGGTTTTATCTCACTTAACTCATATTTTTCTGGATTTCTTGTAGCGTCTACTATATCTACAATGTACTTTTTTATCTTCTCATCTATATATATCTTTTTGGAAATCCTGGCTATTTCTCTAATTTTTTCAATATCCATGACAGTTTTAGTTTCCACTAAACCAGTACAAACAACCCTATCTACAATCTCTATTTCTTCTTTTGGTTCAGGATAGGTAATATTTAATTTTAACATGAATCTATCTGTTTCTGCTTCTGGTAATGGATATGTCCCTTCCTGTTCAATTGGGTTTTGGGTAGCCATCACTATAAATGGATAGGGGAGTTTATACGTAGTATCCCCAATTGTAACCTGTTTCTCTTGCATAGCTTCTAATAGAGCACTTTGAACTTTAGGAGGAGTTCTATTTATTTCGTCTGCAAGTATAAAATTTGAAAAGATAGGACCTTTTTTAGCAATAAAACTCGCACTCTTCATATCGTAAATTAATGTACCAGTTATATCTGCAGGTAAAAGATCCGGAGTAAATTGTATTCTTGAGAAACTTCCGTTTACTGCTTTTGATATTGTTGAAATAGCTAAGGTTTTAGCAAGTCCTGGTACTCCTTCAACAAGAACATGACCTTCAGACAATAAACCAATAATAAGTCTTTCTATTAAATATTTCTGACCAACAATTATTTTAGAAATTTCTGCTATTAATTTCTGAATGAACCCGTAAACATTTTCGACCTCTTTAGAAACAATATCTAAATCCCTACTATTATCCATTAGTTCCTCCTTACATTAATTATTTACTTTTAGACGATTTATGTATTAAAAAGGTTACATTTACTGGTTGTTTTTATTGAAATATAATTCAATAGCTTCTTCCAGATATCCTATATACTCGTATACTATTCCTCCTCCCATAGCTAATGCTATACCTGCTGTATCTCTTATTTCATCAACAGAAGCACCTACTTCAAGACAAATTTTTGTATGTAAAAAAATACATGGTTTACAATGTTGAGTTAGTACTATTGCTAAGGCTATCAATTCCTTCACTTTTAAGGGCAGAGGATTCTCTACTTTACTTCCTCTCCACAGTTCTAAAAAAAGCTTGGCAAAATCCGGATAGTTTTTTCGGTATCTTGTAAGACCTACATTTATACCTTTTTGTTCGTTATCGCTATCTTGAGCATGTTTAATAAATATCTCTTTCGCTTTCATCAGGACTGAACCATCGTTTTAGAAGTCTTGAATATATGTGTAAATCGTCTTTAGTAAAATTCTCGGAGGTATTAAAGATTGTATTATCAAGTTGAAAAACCTTTACTTCACCTATTATTTCTGCACTATTTATAGGACTTATTTCTCTTAACAAATATACTATATCTTCAATATCAATATCTTTAGACATTTAACTCCTTATTATTTAATTTTTCGAGCATTTCTTTGGGTTTAATACGGTTCATTTTTATTCCTAATTCCTTTTCATCCATGCCCAATGCCAATCCAAGTATCTGAGAATAATACAAAACAGGAACTTTTAATTCAATTTCAAATTCTTTTTCAATTGCCTTCTGGTTTTGTTCATACATAACATCACAAAAAGGACAAATTAAAATTAGGGCGTCAGCATTGACTTTTTTGACACTTTCGAGCTTCTTTTTGGCCATATTATAAGCAATGTCCTGTCTAACACCTAATATAGCACCACCGCAACATAATTCTTCTTCTTCATAGTGTAAGGCTTTAGCCCCAGTTGCTTCGAGTAATTCATCGTAAGAGTGTGGGTTTTCAGGATTATCGAAAGGTGCAAATGCTTCAGATGGTTTATAAAAATGACAACCAGGGTGTCCTGCAAATTTAAGCATTGAAAGAGGTTTCTTAATATTTTCTTTAATTTTCTTAATTCCAATATCTTCATATAAAATTCTTGCAAAATGTTTTACTTCAATTGTACCATTATATTCTAAGTTTTCTTCTTTAAGAATTTTATTAATTTCTTCTCTTTTTTGTTCGTTGTGTTTCAAAAGATGGTTAGCTTCGACTAAAGTACCTGTGCAGGCAGTACATAAGGTCATTATATTTAATCCTTGTTTCTCTGCTAAAGCTAAATTCCTCGCTGACATGGCAAGAGCAGTATCTTGATTAACAGATTTAATGGGAAAACCACAACAGGTAAAATCTGGAATATCAACAAGTTCTATTCCAAAATACTTACAGATCTTTCGTGCAGACATCTCATAATTTTGATTTCTTACGGGAACCGTACATCCAAGATATAAGGCAAATTTCATGCCTTTCCTCCTTCTACCAGAGAATTTAAGCCTGTTTTTGAAAATATTTTCTTTATTGCTGCAGGTTTGTTCTCAATTTGTGGTAGTTCAGCTTTATTGCGTTTTTTATTAATAAAATCATCTACGTCATAAAGCCTACCATTATTATATATAAGTTCTGCTTGTGCAGTAAAAGCAGGATGTATAAAGCCTTCCTTAACTGCAACATTTTTTATTGCATTCATAAGTTCAGTAATCCTTACATCTTGAGGACATCTTTCAAAACATGCATAACATGTTGAACATAGCCAAACAAATTCACTTTTAAGCACTGTTTCTTTCATTCCCAAAAGAACCATATGGATTATTTTTCTTGGATTAAAGATTTCGTCTATTTCTCTTACAGGACAAGAAGCTGTACACGTTCCGCACGAGAAACACTTAGTTATATTTTGACCATTAGGCTCACTCATTACTTGATTTTTAAAATTAGAATCCAAATCTTTCATTTCAACTACTTCTTTCACTATTTACCTCCTTACTAAAGAAGTATTTATATCTACAAACATATTAAATTATACATATATGCTTAAAAATGTCAAGTATAAAATTATTTATTTGCAGACAAAGATTTAAGTCTTGCCTCTGCCCTTTGTATATTCTTTTTAGCATTGGAATTATGAGGATCAATCTTAAGAACCTGTTTCCAGTACTTGATAGCCAATTCATAATTGTTATCTGTATAAGCTTCTATCCCTAAGAAATATAATTTATTTGTATCTTTGTTGCTTGACTTATTTTTCTTCTTTAGTTTATTCACGTATTCTTTAGCAATTTGATTTGAAGGATCTATACTTAATACAAATTCAAAATCTGAGAGTGCTCCTTGATAATTTTTCTTTAAGAATTTATCTTTACCACTAAGGAGTTTTTTCTGTTTTATTTGTTCAAGTTTTGCTTGTATTTTACCTAATTCGGAATACAATTCACTATTATCTGGATATTTTTTAAGATATCTTTTAGTTAAATTCTTAGCCTCACGTAACCGACCAACATAAATATAGTTCTCAATTCTCTTTTTAGCATTTAGTATATCTGCATGAATTCTTTGTTCAGTTTTGATTAAGTATTTCTGTGCTAAAGAATCTTCAGGATTTCTTAAAAGAATATTTTCGAAATATTTTTTAGCTGTTGAATATTTCCCTTTAGAGAATGCCTTAATTCCTTTGTCTATCGCATTTTTCTGAATAGAAGACGTTTTTAGATATTCTTCTGCTTTTTTCTTGTAGAATAAGGCGCTTCCGTTTGTAGAGTCAATTTCTAAAACAGCATTAGAAGATCTAAGTACATTTACAAAATCCTTTTTTTCATAGTATTTTCTAAGCTCAAGTAACAAATGTTTAATAGTGCTTTCTTTTTCAAGAGTGTCAATCTTTTTAAGCAGGATCTCAGCATTTTCATTTTCAGGATAGATAATTAATGCTAAGTCTAAATTTGCTTTGGCATTATCAAAGTTTTCGTTATTTAATTCACTGTTAGCGCGTGAGATATAAGAATTACTCATTTGTAGATAGGTTTGGTTTATTCTTTTTACCAGATTACTATCTTTGTTAATTTGTTTAGGGATAAAAACAAAACTCAGCATAACATCTGATTTATATCCGAAAGCGTTAGAAACCAAACCGAGATATTCAAGTTTGAATCCTCCCTTCTTTATTTTTATTCCTATGGAAAAATTTTTCTCAAGATACGAAAATCCAGTATTAAAACTTAAAAAACTTAAAGGATAGTACTCTAATTGAATACCGAAATTTAAATCTTTATTCATTAACGGTAAAATAATGTCTAATCCGGAAAATAATTGTTGGTTAAATAGATTAAAGGCATAGTTTACTATGTAACTGGAAGGGACCTTTGTCGAATTTAAGGAATCTTGCAAAGTAATTGTTTGTGGTATTAAATTAAGAACAGAAAAACCAAGTAAATGGGGACCAATTCTGTACTTTAGACCAGTATTAATATTAAAAAAATAAGATTCTATGTCGTATATGGATATTCCAGAAGAATTCAATGATATACCTCCGTAGAAAGATTTAAATTTTAAACCATAGGCTGTTATGAAACTTATAGAGTATATTTCATAAACATCTTCGTACAAATAAGGATTTAGTGTATCATTTCTTATATATATCTCGTCAGACCCAGCATAAAACAAACCTACAGCAAACTCTCCTATTTTTGTATTTAACAGACCTGATAATCTGTTTATATATGTACTGGGAGCAGGGCTCAGAATTTGCAGTGATAGTTGTGAGTTATTATTTACAATAGAGGCTGGATTAAGGAACAAACCTCTCATATTGTTAGATTGTAAAGTATTACCCAGGTCAGTGGATAGGTACTGTTCAGAAATAATTAATCCTTCTAGATTCTCTCCATATAGTTTAACAAAACTTATTAAGATAGCTAAGAAAAATATTTTTTTCATCTTATAACTCCAAATCTTTTTATTACAACATTTTTTTTGTTATCACCTATTGCTATAATTTTCAGATAATATATATCTGTTCCAAGCGTTTCTGTATTAATTTTAAATTTTATATTTCTACCTATTTGTACATTTTCATAATATTCTTGAGATATTTTTTGGCCTTTGACATTATAAATTTCAATATATAGTTCGCATGGTTCTGTAGGAGATAGATACAAATTTGTATGGTCAATTGTACATGGATTGGGTACTATAAAAATAGCATCTTCTCCAATAATTTTGTTTTCGTTATTACCTAAAAAAACCAATGTATCAACAGTATATGATTTTCCGTTAAGTATTGCATTTACTTGTAGAGGTAGTGTCTCATTTCCTGCAAAATCTTCATTGATATTAACAATTGATATATATCCACTATCAGTATATTGAAAGTTCAGGTCTTTATTCCCAATATTACCAAGTATGCTTGTTAGAGCTCCATTGTACGTAACATGTAAATGTAACGTGTCTCCGATTAATAAAAAAGGTTCAAATGATAATTTTATACCAGGGGATGAGATATCCACAATCTCTATTTTATAGCTTTTTTTGTCAGGGACAACATATGCAACTGACACATCTTTCCCGCCTTGAGAAATGACAGGACATGTACCAGTACCTAAGCTTTTAATTTGACTATTTTCTTCATTTTGATATTGAACAAAATAATTTATAGTACCGTTGCTTTCCCAAACAATATATACATTCCCATGCTCATCATAAGAAATCTGTGAATGTTTTGATACAGCACTTATTTCTTTTACAATATTAAGGATTGTATCTGCATCCAAGGTTGTAAGTATAAGTTTATCGTTACTATTCAATATAAGATAAATATTATTATCAGTTGGATTATAAAGAGGATAAAATTCTTTAACCGAAGATTTTAGGTATTTATTATAACTAATATCTTTATCAAAGTATTTTGCAAGCATTAATGTGTTATTAGTTAAATAAAATATATAGGTTGTGTCATCTTTTTCTAAAATATTTGTAAAATCACCTTTTCCTATATAAAAACTGTTTTCTTCAACATAATCATAAAATTTTACATTACCACCGCAAATATAAGCTATACCGAGGTAGTTGGTAACAGCTTCTTCTATGAGGTCCTCTTCATAAACCAGCGTATCTTTATTCCCGTTCTCATATATCATTATATTGTTATCATCTTCTATCCAGACAACAAGTGTATCAGTTTCTCTTAAATTTTCAATAAATAAGTTAGGATTAGCAGAAACTTTATCAATAGATTGTGATATATCTACAGGTTCGAAAATTTTACTGCTGTCTCCAGACACATACATAATTTCATCTCCAGAAGTATAAACCATGGAAATTGTTTTGCCAGTTTTATAAAAAGCCGGTATATTGAAATTTGAAAAGGCACATGAAGTATCACTTACAAAAGGCTTTTTATCCAATTTTATTAAAACTGTATCACTTGAATTGTTGTTTAAAATATCGTAAGCAGTAACAATAATATTATAATGACCATTTGTACAGATGTTGCCATTTGTATCAGTACCATCCCAAGTAAAAGTCGAGTCTAAATAAGTTCCTTTAAAGCTTTTTATGCGTTTATTAAATGTAGAATCCCATATATCAATATTTAAATATGTAAGATTCCCTTCCCAGTATATTTCAGCTTCTAAATTATCATCTATTAAATTAAAATCTGGAGAAAAAATTGAGTCACTGTATAAATTAATACTTAAATCATTTGTATATTTGTTAATTCCACTCAAAGAACTTAGGTAAAAAACGCCACTTTCAAAGAGATTATCAGTAAATAAAACATTTCTTTCAAGTTTTTCAAAATCTATCCATGAGTTTGTAAAACTTGTATCAAGTAGCAAATACATATTATGATCATTTGAAAAAACAATGAGTACACTGTCCATAATCCTGAACATTCCCTGGTTTTTGATATCAGGATATGCTAAGTCATTCCAGGTTCTCTTATCCCAGAATTTTAAAACTGACTCATTGAGTCCTGAACTTAAAACTACATAATTCCTTTTACTATCAGAAGTTAAATTACATATTTTATTATATATGTCTTCTTTTTTTAAAAAATTCTCGCCATTATTTGTACTTTCATAAAGACCATCTTCTGTTGAAATGAAGATAAGGGAATCATTATAGAATGTAACAATATTCAGGACTTTTCCATTATAAATTTTATTTACCTGATTTTTATATAGTCTAAACAATCCGCTGTCAGATGCTATAAAAATATAGTCGGGATTGAACCTTGGGATTTCAATATCATGTGCGGTGACATTTTGTGCAATATAGAAACTATCCCATGTTTTTGTAGTGTCATAGGAAACTTTAATAGAATTAAGACAACCTATAGATATTATTCCATTTGAGATGTCTCCAGTTGTTGTAAAAATAGAGAGTAAACTATTGTTTTCTTTTTTCCAGAAGGTCATATTTTTGTCTGATGAATATAAGTTGCCCTCAATTGTTCCGCAATAAATAGTATTTCCCATTTCTTTTAAAAAGGTTATAACCTTATTTTTTAATCCTTGATCAATTCTTTGCCATTCATTATTATTTTCTCTATATAATCCTTCAATTGAGCCTGCATAAACTACTCCATGTTTGGAATAAACAATATTATAAAGAAAAGAATTTATTCCTTTGTTTTGAAAATTTATTTCTCTTGTATCTAAATTAAGCTTTCCTATTCCCAAGGGATAATCTGTTCCAAAGTATAAATAGTTATTGTAATTAGAAAGTGAATTAACTGGGACATTATCTAAAATAAAACTCCAGTCCTGAGTTGTATCGGTTAGATTTAAAGATAGAAGGCCTCCCCGAGACTCTTTCCCATTACAGGCAACTATTATGAACAATGTGTCAACAGATTTAACTAATTCTATATTTCTATAGTTTAATAGGGGAGATGTTTTTAACATTTTCCATAAAGTAGCAGCATGTCTTTTAAAATATATGCCATCGTTGTAAACAGCTATGAATAATTTTTGCTTTCCTTTATCAAACGCAAAATCAACTATGTTTTTGTTTGCAAACATAGGATATCCTGGAGAAAAGGTTTTACCATCATCAGATGAAACATATATACCTTTATTCGTCCCAATCATAATCTCACTGGATTGTAGATAATCAATTTTTTTTATAACGTTTACTGAGAATCCATTTAGAAGCCTATTTATAGAATTATTATCAGATATAGAATATAAACCTATATCAGTCCCGACTAATAAAGTTTTAGAGGATTCTACATAATAAAGAGAAGTTATAATATTAAAGGGTCTATCTTCAGTAGCATAAAAAATATTTTGCCATTGGTTTGCACCATCTTTTTTATATAAATTTCCACTACCCCCAACAAATATTTGACCTGTTGCATTTGAGGCAATTGATGTTGCCCAGATTCCCTCAGGCCCCAGATTAGTAAGCCAGGTACTTAAGTAAATTAATAGCATTACTACCTCCTATTCTTTAATAAAAAACATGATTCAATAGTATATTATATCAATTTTTATGTAATTGTCAAGGGTTTAGTTTGTCTTCAAAATAAAAAAAGCGGAGGAAGGATACACCTTCCTCCGCTGAGTTTGGTATTTATTCTATTATCTTGTAAGTATTACCTTCTGTACTGATTTGTAACCCGGGGCTTCCATGCGTATTAGATAGATCCCCTGGCTAACTCTGCTGCCTCTTGCGTCTGTTCCATCCCATACTATACTGTGATAACCAGCTGTCTCCAAACCTGATACTAAGCTTGTCACCAATTTACCTGTTATGTCGTATACCTTTATGCTTACCTCGGCGTTAACTGGTACAGAATACTTTATTACTGCACTGCTAACAAATGGATTAGGCTCAATAGCATTAAGCTCAAAGGCTACTGGAAGCATCCCTTCCTCTATACCCTGATTCAATTTCCTGAATTTCGCATCGTCATCTGCACAGAGATCGCCTACCAACTCTGTCCTCATCGTTATTGTAAATTGATGTTTCTCATCGTAACCCATATCTGTTGTCGGTACGTGCCAATCTGGGAAGCTTACCTCTATTGTGTATGGTGCGCTTATATCATTACCTATCCAGTTTAAGTGATCTACTGCCTGGTGGTTCTCATACACATTAGTATCTCCCTTAACATCTCTTATCTCACATACTACCTGGAAATTGCTCTCTTCATGAAAACCATAGTTCTGTACTGTGCATTTCAAGGTCATTGTCTCACCTGCTGTCACCTCGTCTACACTGTCACCAGGCTCATCTATA
>JALVRC010000156.1 GCA_027025255.1 Caldifarciminota bacterium | reverse complement strand
GTATGGTGATTTGCAAGCCGGTTTGCTCGGGCCTATAAGGGTAACATTTTCAGAGAAAAACGAATGGCAGGAGTTTGTGGCTACATGTACTATAGTTGACACAACAATTAAGTATGTCGCTGCATATATGCTTTTTGAAGCTTCTAGAAATAAAGTTCTTGATGGTGTAGATGATTTCTCAAACTACGGACAAGTATGGATTGATGATGTTCATATTTCGAAACAGAGAATTGCATTCAAAGAAGCTCCTTCTGTAAAAAATTCGTTTGATGGAGCCGCTGTTAAAGTTGATGATTTGGGCAACATTACAGTAAAGGATGCTGATAACAATTTTAATGATTTCTTCCCAATGGCAGTATGTGGTGCCGCAGGCAGGGATGCATCAGCCTATCAGAGTGTGTACAAAGCACAAGGGTTTAATATGGAAGCCAGGGCATGGAGCGTGTCCCGCGCTCAGGAAGTAGTTGACGGAGGTATGTTATATGGGTATGATTTTACAAGCTATATAGATCCGGAACAAGATCTTGATCTTGGTCAAATTGCTACAGATATTAACGCTTTGTCATCAAATGGTATTCTGGATAAATGTATCTTCTACTATATAGATAACGAGCTTCAGAATAACTATCAAAGGGTAAAGGATGTTGTTGATGCTATACGTGCAGTTGATACTGACCGACCTATATATATGAATAATGGTTATGTTCCTCTTGAAGCCAGAAGATTTGCCAGTAGTGAAACCGGATACCCTCTCGTTAATATGTGCGGTGCTTATGTGGGTAATGGTGAAGGTGCCTTTAGTGATGGTGCCAGACGTTTAAAAATTGCTAATTACATTGAAAAACAGCCTATTCCGTTTAATATTGCTCATATTCAGGTGGGAGTTGAGGATGCTTTTAGAGCTACATTGTATGCAGGTATTGCCAACGGGGCCAAAGGATTTGTTTTCTGGAAAGATCAGTATGATGATGGTTATGCAATTGAAGATTATCCCTGGTGGGATGAACTTCCTACTATTGAATCGGAAATTGAACAGATGATGTCTGCAGGTATTGTACAGGCACCGGATGCAAGCTGGGATATCACTTTCCCTACAGATACTGTTACATTACTTGAGTGGGGAGCTCGTGAGGTAGAGGGGAAACACTTTCTTATACTTTCCAACCTGAGACAAACTGCTTCATACGATGAGTATGGTGAAATTGTACTTACACCACAGGAGGTAACTACCACTATTACTGTTAACGGAAGTTTTACCATTGATGAGGTAAAAGACTTTTTCACAGGTAACACTGTAATATCAAATGTTTCAGGAAATTCATTTGATGTAACAATACCTGCCAATACTGCTGTTGTTTATGAGTTAAGCGAAGCAGCTTCCGGCATCAATGATATAGATAGTAAGGTTTCTATTTATCCTAATCCTACAAGCGGAATGGTTACTGTAGAATCAACAAGTGGAAAAGAAGAGACAATATATGTTACAAATCTTGTTGGTGCAGTAGTTAAGCAAGTACAGGCACAAGGTAAAATAACATTCAGTATTGCTGACCAGCCAAGTGGAATCTACTTCATTAAGGTAGGTAATGATGTAACAAAAGTGATCTTATCTAAATAAGATATGGTCACATAATATTAATAAAAAGCCAAAATAAATTAATTTATTTTGGCTTTTTATTAAATCAGTAATCACCCAGAAAAGTATTTTTCCTGATTCGATATGATAAGATCAACCGGTTTAAGTTTTGTTTCATCCGGTGTAATCTATATTGGGAATAGGCTTGAGTGTTTTAATTATTTAAATTTAATAGTAGATCAATGAATAAAAAAGAAAAAGGTGTTTCGCGCAGAGACTTTGTGAAAAAAACTGCTGTTGCAGCAACTGCCTTTACGGTAGTACCTCGTCACGTTTTAGGTAATAAAGGTTATACTGCTCCCAGCGATAAATTGAATATTGCAGGTGTAGGTATTGGAAATAAAGGATTGCATAATCTGCTTTCGATGGAAAGTGAAAACATTGTAGCGCTTGCTGATGTTGATTGGACTTATTCCAAGCATGTTTTAGATAGATATCCTAAAGCTAAAAAATATAAGGATTACAGGCGGATGTTTGATGAAATGGGGAAGTCCATTGACGCTGTATTAGTGGCAACTCCGGATCATACACATGCCGTTGTTACAGCCGAGGCCATGACACTTGGAAAACATGTATATGTACAAAAGCCATTAACACATACTGTATATGAGTCTCGGCTGCTTACAAAACTGGCAGAAAAATATAATGTGGCTACACAAATGGGTAACCAGGGTGCATCGGAAGATGATCTGAGTAAGACGGTAGAATGGTTACAGAATAATGAAATAGGAGAAGTATATAAGGTTGAGTCGTTTACCAACAGACCTATCTGGCCCCAGGGGCTTAATGTCCCAAAACCAGATATTTTACCAAAAGGACTGGACTGGGATATTTTTATAGGCCCAGCAAAATACAGGCCTTACAGTGTAGAGTACACTCCCTGGTCTTGGCGTGGCTGGTGGGATTTTGGTACTGGTGCACTTGGAGATATGGCAACTCATATATTGCATCCTGTTTTTATGGGGCTTGAGTTAGGTTATCCTATAAATGTGCAGGGGACCTCCACAAAATTATTTTTGGATTCTGCTCCTACGGCACAAAAAGTTCAGATGGTATTTCCGGCAAGAAAAGCCTCGGAAGGAAATAAGATGAAACTTCCTGAGGTAGAGGTCAACTGGTATGATGGAGGTATAAGGCCTTCATTGCCTAAAGGATGGCCTGCAGGAAGAGATCTTCAGTATAATGGGGGAGGTACAATTTTTTATGGCACTAAAGATACTTTGGTTTGCGGTACGTTCGGTATGCATCCGATGTTATTATCAGGAAGGGTACCCGATGTTCCTAAAAAGCGTCGCCGTGTGCCAAAAATGAATTATGGGCAGCTAAGGGAGAAATTCAAACCGAATACTGTTGATATGCCGAAGATGCATACATTGACTGTTGCACATGAACAAGACTGGATACGTGCATGTAAAGAGAACCCTCAAAACAGAGTTCAACCTGCTTCACCATTTAAGGAAGCTGGTCCGTTTAATGAAATGATCGTTATGGGAGTATTGGCTGTTCGTCTCCAGGGATTGAACAGGATACTTGATTGGGACGGCCCTAATATGAGATTTACTAATATCGGAGATAATGAAGAGATCCATGTCATAAAGAATGACAATTTTGTCAGGTATCCTGACAGAAAACCTTCATTCCAGAAAGAGT
>JALVRC010000155.1 GCA_027025255.1 Caldifarciminota bacterium | reverse complement strand
ACAACATGCAACCTGTATTTCATAATATACATAATATGCATGAGCAGCCATGTTACATTAAGACTTCCATACGATATAAAGACCGGTTCGGTTAGAATCAGTTGGACTCCTAATAGTGACAACGATTGGATAAGGTATGAGATATGGAGAAGTAATACTTCCGGAATTCCTGATTCCGGAGGAGTGAAGATAGAAGAAATTGGCTATTCTACAGGGAACAATAGATTTGACACTCTTTATCAGGATTCAAAGCTGGATCCAGGTAACGAGTACTTTTATCGGGTTGCAGTTGTTGACTCTGGTGGGAACAGGATTTTCTCCAATGAAATATCTGTAAAGACTATGGCATACGAGAAAAATGAATGGTCTCTTGGTAGCGGACATGGGGTAGCTGTAAGCTCTTTTGCTGGTTTTACCTATGTTGCTGCTAAAGAAGAAGGTTTTAAAATTTTTGGAGGAGGTGTCCCCCTTAACGTAAGACATAACAATGATTGGAGTCTTGATATTTATACAACAGGTAATAGGGCACACGTGGCTTTTTATCAGGGAGGTTACTTCCTCTACAATATTACAAATCCTTTAAATTATGCGTTAATAGATTCAATAGCTTCTACGGAACGTTTTTTCTATGGAGCAACACCAGATACATTTGACACAGCATTTGGTTATCCTACAGCAGTATATACACGCTCTAATATAATCTATCTTGCAGTTGAACGTCCTGCCTTAAATAAATATTATCTTATGGCCTTTCGTAATAGGGATTCTTTATTGAGATACAGAAATCCGCTTGATCCTGCTTTAGCTTTAGATTCTATAAGAACATTCTTGGCTGATTCAATAGGCACATTGGAACTCAGATCGTTTGCTTATGATTTGATGGTTTCAGGAGACTATGCATATGTAGCTGGTTCTTCCGGAATTACAGTGGTTGATGTTTCTACTTTTAATACACCGTTTGAAGTAGCATATATCTCAACAAATGATATTGCCTATAGTATTTATATTTCAGGAAGTTATTTATTTGTAGCAGCAGGTAAGGAAGGCATACTTATATTTGATATTACAACCCCTTCAAATCCCATAAAAATAGCTCAATGGGAGCCTAATGAAGATGAAATTGCAGATAGTAGGGGAATTTACATCTCAGGGGGTAATGCTTATGTTGCTGATGGAAAAAATGGATTACGTATAATAGATATTTCTGATATAAAACATCCTCAGCTTTCCTATACACTTGATGGGGTTGGTGGAATACTATATTCTGTATGGACAACTACAAGAGGAGTAAAGACAGAGGCTCATATTGCGGATTATGAAGGACGATTTATAATTCTTTCCTGGGAGTAATAGTCCTCTTAGAAAGTATAGTTAAGTAATTGAGAATAAGATTAGCCGGGATAAATCGTGAGGTAGGTAAAGAAAAAATTAAAGGAGAGATAATACCTGTTGCTTATGCGCGTATAAGCAGAAGTCCTTTAAGTATTGATGAAATACGGGAAAAGACTAAAACAGATATTGAAGGAGCAAGAAAAAGTGCTGAGAGGATTGTTTTTGGATACGGGCATAGATCTGTTGCTGAGCATCTTGTTTTTAACTTTGATATAGAAGATATTTCCCGTATAGCTGTAGAATATATTGAGAAACATCGTCTTATCTCTTTTACTGAAAAATCACAAAGGTATGTAAGACTAAAAAAAGGATTTTATATTCCTTCTATAGCTGATAAATCGATAAAGAAATTATATATTGATGCCATGGAAGAGCTTTTTAATGCGTATGAACGTGGTTTGAAAATTAGTAAAGATAGTGAGGGCATTCTTGAAGATTATAGGTATTTTTTGCCCTTATCAACTCTGACTCAGTTAGGGATGACTATTAATGCTCGTTCGCTTGAATATCTAATAGAATCTGAAGCCTCAAATAAGCTTGATGAGATTAAAACTCTTATCTTAGAGCTTACTAAAATTGGGAAACATTATGCTCCGTCTCTTATAAAGTATACGCAACCCGCTAATATTTATGATAGAATAGAGAAAAAGATTAATACAGGAATTGTTAATCAGTCTGAAGATGATGAGGATGTCCGATTAATAAAGGTTTATGGAAATGAAGAAGACGTAGTTTCTTCTATACTTTTTCAAAAAACCAGTTCTTATTTCAATATTAGTAAGCCTCAGCTCTCTTCAATATTAGAGACAATCTTCGAGCATATGGATAAACATTTTCTCCCCCCTCGAGCTTTTGAACTCGTATCTTATACTTTTTTAATAACTCTTTCTGCTTCAGCATATGCTCAACTTAAAAGGCATCGGATGATGACAGTTATAAGAGGAGAATATAATTTTAATGATTATATTGTTCCTGAAAGATTGAAGCATGAATCTTCCTTCTTTAGCAAATATGTTGAGAAGTATGGCAAACTTTATAAAATTTTGAAAGACTTAGGACTTGAAGAGTATATGTTATTAAATGCTCATAGGAGAAAGGTGCTTGTTCATATAAATGCGAGGGAAATGTATCATTTAGCCTCTTTGAGAATGGATAAACATGCCCAGTGGGAGATAAGGAATATAGTTAGAAAAATGGTAGGGAAGATAAGAGAGCATCATCCTCTCCTTTTACTGTTAGCAACGGGAAAGGATGATTTTGATAAAAGAAAGAACTATGTTTTAAGATTACTTAAATCCAAAAAAAGTCTGGAGGTGTTATGAAATATTCTTTTACCTCTGAATCAGTCACAGAAGGCCATCCTGATAAACTGGCTGATCAGATTTCAGATGCTATACTTGATGGGGTTTTAAAGGAAGATAAAGATGGTAGAGTCGCTTGTGAGACTCTTTTAACAAGGGGGCTTGCTTTTGTTGCTGGAGAAATAACAACAAAGGCCTATGTTGATATACCTGCAATTATTAGAAAGACAGTTGAGGAAGCAGGGTATATTGATCCTTCTTATGGTTTTGATAATGAAACAGTTGCGGTTGTGACTGGTATTCAGGAGCAATCTCCTGATATATCTATGGGGGTAGATACTGGAGGAGCAGGAGATCAGGGAATGATGATAGGCTATGCTACAAACGAAACTGAAGAGTATATGCCATTGCCTATTGTGTTAGCCCACAGATTAACATATGAACTTTCTCGATTGAGAAAAGAAAGAGTTCTCCCTTATCTTCGCCCTGATGGTAAAGCTCAGGTAACGGTTGAATATGAAGATGGTAAACCTTTGCATGTAACTGGTATTGTTATTGCAGCACAACATGATCCACAAATCTCATTGAATCAGATACGTGATGATATCTATAATCTTTTGATTAAGAAAAGAATCCCGGAGAACATGATAACAACAGATACAAGGGTAGTTATAAATGGGACTGGTAAATTCACTATTGGAGGGCCACAGGCTGATACTGGCTTAACTGGCAGGAAACTTATGGTAGATACCTATGGAGGCATTGTTCCTCATGGAGGTGGATGTTTCTCAGGAAAAGATCCTACAAAAGTTGATAGATCTGCAACTTACTTTGCACGATATGTTGCAAAAAACATGGTGGCTGCTGGTGTTGCGGATAGATTGGAATTGCATGTTTCTTATGCTATTGGAGAGGCAAGGCCTATGGCTATTACAGTAAAAACATTTGGCACAGGACGGTTTAATGATGAAAAGATAGTAAAGGCTATTAAACAGTTGTTTGATTTCTCACCTTCTTCAATAATTGAGTATTTGAATTTAAGAAGACCTATTTATAAAAGGACTGCTGCTTACGGACATTTTGGACGCTCAGAAGAAGGATTTACATGGGAGAGGCTTGATAGGGTGCAGGAGATAGAGAAATTTATGGAGAAGATATAATGAGATATGATATAAAGGATATTGGTTTAGCAACAAAAGGTAAAAAAAGAATTGAGTGGGCATCTCGTTTTATGCCTGTTTTGAAAAGTATAAGAGAAAGATTTGAAAAAGAGCAACCGTTAAAAGGGGTAAAGATAGCTGCATGTTTACATGTAACAACTGAGACTGCTAATCTCATGATTACCTTAAAAGCAGGGGGAGCTCAGGTAAAGCTTTCTGCTTCTAATCCTCTTTCCACACAGGATGATGTTGCTGCAAGTCTTGTTAATGATTTTGGTATTCCCGTATTTGCTATTCACGCGATTGAAAGAGAAGGGTACTATACCCATATTGACAGTGTGCTTGGAGATGGTGTTGATATAACAATGGATGATGGGGCAGACTTGATTTCAACATTACATATGAAGAGAAAAGATATTTTAAAAAGCGTTGTTGGAGGTACAGAAGAGACAACAACAGGCGTTATCAGACTTAAAAATATGGCAAAAGAAGGTGCGTTATCCTATCCAGTCATAGCTGTGAATGATTCTTATACAAAGTATCTTTTTGATAATAGGTATGGAACAGGACAATCTACGATTGATGGAATTCTTAGAGCTACAAATTTCCTTTTTGCCGGATCAACTGTTGTTGTAATAGGATATGGCTGGTGTGGTAAAGGCGTTAGTATGAGAGCTAAGGGCATGGGAGCTGAGGTAATTGTTTCTGAGGTAAATCCTTTAAGAGCCCTTGAAGCAAGGATGGATGGTTTCAGAGTACTTTCAACGCTTGAGGCAAGTAAGCTTGGAAATCTATTTATAACTGTTACAGGAGATATAGATGCATTAAGAAGAGAACATTTCGAGGTTATGAAGGATGGAGCAATCCTTGCAAATGCTGGACATTTTGATGTTGAAATTAACAGGAAGGATCTTGAGGCTTTGGGTAAGTCTAAGAGAGAGATTAGAGAAAATGTTGTAGAGTATACACTGTTATCGGGTAAAAAAATATTTTTACTTGCTGACGGAAGGCTTATAAATTTATCAAGTGCAGAGGGTCATCCTGCTATGGTTATGGATATGTCTTTTGCCAATCAGTCTTTAGCTGCAGAGTATATTATTAAAAATGCAAATAATATGAGAAAAGAGGTTTATAAACTACCAGATGAGATAGATTATGAGATAGCAGCCTTGAAGTTAAAAACAATGGGTATAAGTATTGAGCGTCTAACTGAAAGGCAAAAAAAGTATCTGTCTGATTGGAAGGAGGGTACATGAGAATTAAAGTAAGAGAGATAGATAATTCACTTGTTTTTATTGGTAAAGGTGAAAGTAATCATTGGGTGGTTATGGATGGTCCTGAAAAATTTAAGGGAGAGAATGCAGGGACAAGACCTCTGGAGTTAATGCTTATTTCTCTTGCTGGATGTACTGCTGCTGATGTTGCTTCAATCCTTAACAAAATGAAAGTTTCCTATCATAGATTCTGGATTGAAGCAGAGGCTTCACGAAAGACTGAACATCCCAAGGTTTTTAAAAGCATTCATTTAAAGTATTATTTTGTTAAGTTACCAGGGATAAGTGTTGATGAGGATAAACTTAAAAAAGCTATTGAGCTTTCTCAGGACAAATATTGTTCTGCAAGTGCTATGTTAAGACAGGTAGCAGAATTAACATATTCTTATGAGCTTATAGAATATGATGGATAATGCCTGATCTTTTAACGCATCTTTATATAGCCAATACTGTAAAGAAAAAATTAGGTGTGAATGACGCTATATACTGGGGGGCGTTTGGTCCGGACCCTTTTTATTACTATCATTTCTATATTACTAATAAAAAGTGGAGAGATATTGCTGATATGCTGCATATGAGAAGTGAAGCTCTTGTAGATAGGGCTTCACTATCTCGTACGCATTCTGAGTTTTCTTATTATGTAGGTTTAATAACTCATTTTATTACGGACGAAACATTTCACCCATATATAGAGGAAGTAACAGAAAAAAAAGGCGGTAAATCCCTTGTTCATAAAGAGTTTGAGATTGTTATAGATAGAATCGTCTCCAGGAAGTTTTTAAAGGAGTACAGACATTTTTTTTCTCTTTTGAAGAAAACAATTCTCATATCTCTACTCCCATTTTTGAAAGATGTTTTTAAAGATATTTTTCTTACAGATCATTTAATTTACAGGGCATTTATGGATGAGATTTTATATTTTAAATTGACAGCCTCCAGTGATTTTTTAAGATTTATCTTTATTATCTTTGATATCTTGACTCTTAACAAATTTTACTCCAGAGGTATTGTAGCACCTTTTTCTTGTAGGTCTTTTGATGAAAAATGGTTTGAGGCTTCTAAGAAAAAGGCTATAGATAATATCTTAAAATTCTTTTAATGGCAGAACTTATAAAATACTACTACAAAACATTTAAAGAATTTGTTGTAAAGTATTATGAGCCGTTGATTGCTGTTTTTGTCCTAATGATTGCTGTTTTTGTTGGTTTTTATCATAGAATCTATATTAAAGGAATAGAAGGGTTCTATTTGCCGCAAAAGATGTTTTTTTCTTCCTTTCTGTATATTTTGTTACCTTTTGTTGCTATGGTTTTTTTACGAAAAACTCCTTATGATTTTGGAATTAGGGTAGGAGAATTTCATTTATGGTGGAAGGATTTAGTGGTTTTTTATATCTTTATGATGATGGTGGCAGGGGTTTTTGCATTTAACAATGACAGATTTCTTTCATTTTATCCTTTGTTTAAACCTGCAAGATCATCTTTAGTAAAATTTTTAATATGGGAGCTTGTACATCTTTTTTACATGTTCGGCTGGGAATTTTTGTTTAGAGGATACCTTTTGTTTACATTCAAAAGATTTGTTGATGAAAAAATAGCTGTGATTATACAAACAATTCCATTTGTGCTTTTGCATATGGGTAAGCCTGAACTTGAAGCTATAGGCTCTTTCTTTGCTGGTATTGCTCTTGGTGTTATTACACTAAGATCAAAGAGTATTTTCCCGGCAGTACTATTACACTTTTTTGTAGCTTTGACTATGGATATTGTTGCGATTTTTCATGCAACCATTTAGTCTTTTATTTCGTCTAACTATAGATGGAAGAGATAGTACTTTCAAATTTACATATAAGAGTGGATAGAGAGCAAACATTAGAAGCAATTTATAGAAAGGAATCTCAGAGAGTATACAATATTGCTTTAAGGCTTATGGGAAATCATCATGATGCCGAGGATATTGTGAGCGAGGTTTTTTTAAAGGTACATTATGGATTAAAGAAGTTTAAGTATAAGTCTTCAGTTGGCACATGGATTTATAGAATAACAATTAATACCTGTAGGGACGTGTGGAAAAAAAGGAAAAAAGAGGTTGAAAATACAGAAAGCTATTTTAAAATAACACATAAAGAAGACAGTACAGAGAGATTTGTTTTTTTAAAAAAGGCGATAGAGAATTTGCCTTATAAGTTGAGAGAGATATTTATTTTACATGAAATCGGTGGTTTTACTCATGATGAGATAGCTAAAATTGCTAATGTCCCCAAGGGAACCTCTAAATCTTATCTTCATAGGGCTAAGAAGAAATTAAGAGAGGAGCTTGAGGAATGGCTGTGAAGCATTTTACAGAGGAAATGCTTTCCAGGTATGTGGATGGAGATATATCAAAGGGAGAGAGAATAAATATAGAAAGTCATTTAAAGATCTGTAAAAAGTGTAGAGAGATTGTTTCGCAGTTTAGACAACTGAACAATATTATTCATAAGCTTCCGGTTGAAAATGTAAGTGAGAGTGTAAGATTGAGGATTTTTAAAAAAGTAAAGAAAAGAAATCTTATTAGAGATTTCATTATCGGTTTTTTTCTTGGATTGTCAATAGCATTTGTAATGTTTATGTTTTTTTCTAAGGGTATTTTCTTTCCAAAAAATAAACCTATGGCTCAACAAATTGATTCTTTTAAAGTAGTACCTGTAAATGAGAATATTAATCATTAAAGGTGGTGTCGGATGAAAAAGATCTGGCTGATTTTAGTTGGTTTTTATTTCGTAGGTAGTGGAGAAATAACTTCTTTTTCTCGTGTCTCAAAGCAAATAATACCTGCAGTTGTAAATATATCAACTACAAGGCATGTAGTTAACAGTAGTTTCTTACCTCCTGGGTTTGAGGATTTCTTTGATTTCCCTTTTCCTATGTCTCCCCAGGAAACAGAATCAAAAGCATTAGGATCAGGATTCATTATATCCAGTAACGGATACATAGTTACCAATTATCATGTAGTGAAGGGTTATGATGGAATAGTTGTTAAACTTCATGATGGTACAACCTACAGAGATAATGAAGTTAAATTAATTGGTGTGGATCAGCGATCTGATATAGCTATTTTAAAAATTAAAGCAAAAGACCTGCCTTTTTTGTCATGGGGAAACTCAGATTCTTTAGAAATAGGTGATTGGGTAATAGCAGTAGGTAATCCTTATGGACTGGAAGGGACAGTAACAGTTGGTGTAGTAAGTGCAAGAGGAAGGTCAGGACTTCCTTTAAGAGATGGGCCTGTATATCAGGATTTTATTCAAACAGATGCTTCAATTAATCCGGGTAATTCTGGAGGTCCTTTATGCAATATAAAAGGTGAAGTTGTTGGAATAAATACTGCTATAAAGAGTACTACGGGTGCTAATGTTGGGATTGGATTTGCTATTCCTTCAATGTGGGCAAAGAAGATTGTTAATCAGTTGATTAATAAAGGTAAGATAGAAAGGGGGTACTTAGGGGTGTATTTAAAGCCTTTAGACGATGATTTAAAAGAAGCTCTTGGTGTTAAGGAAGGTGTTCTTATTAGACAGGTAGAGAAATCCAGCCCAGCAGACAAAGCAGGAATTCAATCAGGTGACATTATAGTTCAATTTGATGGGAAAAAAGTAAACAATATATATGATTTACAGAAGTTTGTGGCAGATGTCTCTCCGGGAAAGGTAGTAAACATTCGTCTGATTAGAGATGGAAAGGCAAAGATTAAAAAAGTTAAGATAGGTGAATATACCGAGCCAATAGTTGTTAAAAATACGCAAGAAAAATGGGGAATTACTGCAAGGAGCCTTAAAATCTCAGAGAAGCGAGATATGGGAGTTAATAATGGTATATATATAGAGGCCGTAGATAAAAATAGTCTGGCTTATAAAGCAGGGATAAGAAAAGGTGATGTTATTATAAAAATTAATAACTATCCAATTAATTCTCCTTCGGAACTTTCTAATGTAATGGACAAAGTAAAAAACAAAAAGGTACTTTTGTTCGTTGTTTTAAGGGATGGGAATATATATTACCTGACATTTAGAAGATAATTCTTAATGGGTGGTAGGTGAATAGTTCTTGCTCTATTTACCTACCACTTCCATTTTTCTTCTACTATAAGATTAAAAGCAATTATCCTTATTATAATGAATGTGCTGTAACCATAAAGAATTCCTGTAATAATACGTGATATATTTGTAGATTGCCAACAGGCAAAAAGTTGACACATGCCATCTATGATAAGAGGTATAAGTAAAGCAATTATCACGGACCATTTTATTATAGGTTTACTTCTAAAAGGAAACGGGATAAATAGAGTGAGTATTATTCCAAGATTAATGCCAGTGCAGCGTGCGCAAAGGGCCATCTTGTTCCCAAGAATGAAAAAACTACGTTGTGGTAATTGATGACAAAAATTGTGATAAAACCTATATATAGTCTCGGTTAAATCCGGTAAAACAGCAAAATGTAGAAGAAAAGGTGGTAGAAAGGCCACCACTGTATATATGATCATAACTACATATAAACTTATGATAAATATATTGTAAAACACTTTGTTATTTATTGTCATAGGTTCTTTATTTAAAATTGGTACGAATCTATAAGATATGTTTTATTATTAAGGATTAGTTTGACAGGTCCTATATCTTTTACATATAAACATGTAAATTATTCATCGGAAATTACACTGTCATTTATA
>JALVRC010000154.1 GCA_027025255.1 Caldifarciminota bacterium | reverse complement strand
ACATGAAAAAAATAGAACATAAAAAAATAAACAAAGAGCTTAAAGATGCTTTAATAAAATTGGTGGAAGACAGATTTGGAGACTTTGAGACAAAAAGGGAGGGGAATTCTAAAAAGATTAGTCTCAGGTCTCGTTGTAAAGAACAGAGGGTTTAGAATTTCTACTAAACCCTCTGTTTATTTACTGTTTGATGGAATCTTGCTTTTTTAAAAAACCATCATTTAAAAAATTTATTTTCTTTCTTCGTTATATATTTTCCATTTACCGTTTTCTTTCTTTAAAATAACATCCTTGTCTATGCGTTTACCGTCAATTATTGCATAGCCGCTAACTATTGCTTTATCTCCGTCTATCTTAACCTTTTTAAATTCATATTTTTCAACCTTTGCACTCTGAACTCCCAATCTGAACAAACCCATAAAAGGCTGTATAGGCGAATCCTTATGAATAAAGCTTACTGCTTTATCCACTTTATGTAGTTTCATTGATTCATAAAAGCCATTTACTACATTCACCGGGGCATTTGCCTGGCTGCAACCTGCTACCCATATTCCAACAAGGGCTATCAATGGAATTAATTTTTTCATTCACTCTCCTTTTTGATCATTCTACATAAATATAGATAAAAGTCAACAATTTTACATGTGCTTTCTTTTTCTTTCTTCCCTTTTTTAAGGTCTTTTCAAGTGATTCTTACGCATCTATTTTAACGGGTATGGATTTTCTTTTACTAAAAGACTTATAAATACCATAAGAACGAAACCAACAACAATACCTGGTATAAATCCGTGAATCTTATACGGGTTTTTTAACAACATCCATATCATTGCTGTTGAAAAGCCACCTAACATAGATGCTATTACACCCCATTTATTTGCCTTTTTCCAGTACAATCCAAAAAGAATGGGCCATAGTGTTGTAGATGCTATTGATGCCCATGCAAACGCTGTTAACGTTAGAATAAGAGCAGGAGGCCTGAATGCGATTAAAAGAGAAATAATACCTATTGTAAGACTGGCAAGCTTTCCGTAAATAAGAGCTTTCTTATCACTTAACTTCCGTTTAAAACCAGTCTTTAAAATATCCTGAACAAATGTACTTGTTATTATAATGAGAATTGATGCAAAGGTAGACATACCAGCTGCTACTACAGCAGCAAGTACCAGAGAAGCACCAAACGGTGAAAGTACTCTTTTGGTAAGCATAGGAATGGCAAGATCAGGGTTTTTTAGATTAGGCATTATTACATGAGCAATAGCCCCATTAAAATACGGAAGAAGCGCAAGACATGTTCCAATAACAGCTACAACTGTTCCTATCTTAAAAAAGCTCAGTTTCTTAATGGAATAGAATCTCACTACGAGCTGAGGCATACCCCAGACACCAAAACTAACTATAAGAGCAAAAGAGAGCAAGCCCTGCCATCCCCAGACTCCAGGAGTATGCAAAAGACCTGGATTTATATTCTCAAGTGCAATATTGGCAGCTGTTATACCTCCGACATATTTAACGGAAAAAATTGTAAGCAGCACCAGACCAATACCCATCACCCATGCCTGGATGAAGCTTGTCCATACTACTGCAAGGTAACCACCTATGGAAACATAGAAAAGAATTATAACTGAGGCAATGATAACACCGTAAATATAGGGGATGCCAATTAAAACCTCAAATATATGTCCCATGCCTTTAAGTATGCTCACATTGTATACAATCATAAAAATAACAATAACAATGGATGAAAAAAGCATGGCAAAGTTGGAGTTAAACCTTGCTTTTAAAAAACCAGGTATGGTGACTGTTTTCAATTTCTGGGTATATTCTCTTATTTTAGGGCCAAGAACAATCCATGATATAAGGGTTCCCACAAGTACATTTATCGCTCCAATCCAGAGGGTAGCCATGCCGAATTTGTATCCGAAACCTCCGCCTCCAACAATTACAACAGAACTAAAATAAGCTGCAACAAAAGAAAGTGCAGTAACCCATGGACCAATATTCCGTCCACCTATATGAAAATCAGCGCTACTTTTTGTCTTTTTTCCTGTTATAATACCGACCACAAACAGCACTGCAATATAAACAAGTATGACTACTATATAAACGTAAAGACTATTCATTATTATCTCCCTTTGGCTTAAACAGGAACAATGCCCAGACAATACTAAAAACAACACTGGCTAAAGCCACTATCCATGCAAAAAAAGTCAACCATGGCGTATGAAACGGACCCATATTACCTCCTTTTTTATAAATTATACAGATGCACGTCTATATGTCAAGATTTGAATAGGCATCATATTCTTTTCTTATATACGTATACAATCTATTTGGCAGACAAAATCTCTTTATGCAGAGGTTTATTTTTAAATCCTTTCTGCAATACTGAACTTTTAATATTTGATAGAATTTTTTTAAGGCTCTTCTTTGCCAGAGAAAAATAATGACTGTATTGCTTATCGTTATTCATTTTTAAACTCTTTCCAATAAGATAGTATACTTCATAAGGAATATCTTCCTGTAAATCTTTGAGTTTTTTCTCAACCCCCAATAGAATGGTTAAAGCCTTTTTACTTTCATTAATACTTATAAGATATTTGCTTTTTAGTATTGCCATTGTGTTTTCAAAATATCCTATATTACGCTCTTTAATATAATTATCCAGCTCTTCTATTAACTCTTCCACTCCTTTTATTCGGCCAGACTCAATAAGAATTTCCAGCTTCATAAATTTCGCATCTATAACCTTCATTTTACTTCCAAGTCTTTTAAATATTTCAATTGCACTATCAATATGCTCAATCGCTTTTAAATAATCACCTTTCAGAGAATAAAAATTAGCATACCCCTCATTAGCCCATCCGTGTCCAAACTGATTATTTATTAAAACATTAAGTTCTTCATATCTGTCAAGGTATTTTTTACCCTTATCAAGCATGCCTAAATCAAGGTAAAGACTTCCAATATTAAAATTTGTTATGGCTTCGCTTAGACCGTCCCCAATCCTTTTTGCTATGTCTAATGACCTATTAAGATAATCTATTGCGGTTTCAAAGTCGCCTTTATTTGCAAAAAAAGAAGAAAAATTATTGTAAATGGTTCCTAAATGCGCCAAATCATGTTTTGCTTCATAAACCTTCTGAGCTTTTCTGTAATAGTCAAAAGCCTCCTCTTGCTCTCCTGTTCTGCTTTTTATTGCTGCAATTATGTTGTATATAGTTGCAATATCATCTTTCTCTTCATCATTTCCTTCCTTTAAAGCCTTTTCACAAAAGCTAAAAGCTCTGTCATACTCCCCCTTTAAATAGTATATCCAGGCAAAATCGTGATATAACAATGTTAACAAATCCTTAACCTTTTTATGTCTTTTTTTAGAGGCTTTATTTACAAGAAGAGAGGCCTCAACTTCCTCTAAAATATCAATAGCTTCATCATACATACTCTGTCTATGATAACAGCCAGCTATCTTCCTCCTGATTCTTGCATGGATTAAAAAATCATCCTTTATGTTAATAATATTTTTATAGAACTTAATCGCACTTGTGTAATTGCCCCTTAGTTGATGAATATCTGCTATTGACTCGAAGGCAAGTATCAAATCATCGATATCCTGAGGCTTGAATTTATTAACTATATTAACTATCTGCTCATAGTATTTAATAGCACTTTTATTCGCAAAGTTTTTCTTTGACTTTTCTCCTGCCTTTTTCAACCAGAAAATAGCTTTCTCATAATTGTTACTATTCGCATAGTGTGTAGCAATAACCTCGACAAAATCCTCGGTTCTATCTTTATAAAGTGTTTCTATTGCATGCCCTACTTTTTCATGCAATTTAGCCTTTTCCTGTCTAATAAGATTATTATATACAACCTCCTGTATAATAGGATGTTTAAATTTATATCTATCAACGACAGTAGACTCTTGAACATCATCCTCTTTGATAAATTCCAGAGTAGTAAGCCTTTTAAGTGAGCTATTAAGCTCAAAATCCTTTTCAACAACAAATTCAATAATACCTTTTTCAAAGGTTATCCCTGTTACAGAAGCTATTTTAAGAACATGTTTATCATTAGCATCAAGTCTATCAAACCTTGTCTCTATAAGTATTTGTATTGTATCAGGAATATGTATATCCTCTATATTCTTCTTTGCATTCCAGGTTCCGTTACTATAAACAATAACCTCTCTATCTATTAAAGTTCTGACTATCTCTTCAAGGAAAAAAGGATTACCATGAGACTTTTTTAAAATAAGCTCTCTTAAACTCTCTGGTATATTCATAATGGATAACAGATTATTAGTGATAGCAATTACGTATCTTTTACTCAAAGGTTCAAGAACTATCTCACTAAATCTATCTTTCCATGTCTCTCTAAAGAGCTCTTTTGTTTTATAAGGCAAACCATCCCTTTCAATCCTTGATAAAGCAATTAACATGACCTGTTCAATAGGCTGAGAAGAGTTAAATAAAAATTTTATAACCTCAAGTGATTCTGAATCAATCCAGTGATAGTCCTCTATTGCTATTATAAACGGACTTTCTAAGGCGACAACAGATAAGAATTGTTTTATACTTGACAAAAGCTTTGTCCTTAACTGTTGGGGCTTAAGGAATTTAATCTTTTCTTCTCTTTCTTTCCCCGGATTAACAGCAAAAAGATGGGCTATATAAGGCAATATTTCCTCCTGTAGCTCGTATGTGAAATGTTTAAGCCGCATAATAATTTTGCTTTTTATATCTTCCTGTGTATCTGTATCAGTAATATCAAGAATTTTTTCAAGTAATTCAAGTATTGTCCAATAAGAAAATCCTTCTCCACGATATATACATTGCACTTCGTAAAAGCTTATGCCTTTTTTCTTAATTCTATTCTTTAACTCTCTTAATAGCCGCGATTTCCCTATACCCGCGTCTCCAAGGATAAAAATGAGCCTTGATAGTTTATCCTTACTAAACTCGTCTACACGCTTTTTTAAAAAATTAATCTCTTTATCCCTGCCCACAATAGGAGAAAATAAGCCCTTAATGCCACGCTTTAATTCAACCTTTTCTTTTACTCCTATAAATTTATACACCTCAACATCATTACCAATCCCTTTGATAAACAAAGCTGATAAAGGTTGATACTCAAACATATATGCTGTTAATTTGTATATAGAGCTTGAAACCAATATTTCGCCGTCTTTTGCTATATCCTTTAACCTGGAGGCATAGTTTACACTGTTTCCCATCAATGTATGTTCTTTGTTTCCTGCAACACCTATCTCACCAATAATTACCATTCCACTTGTAATCCCTATATGCAGACCAAGCTCCACTTCTATCCCAATAGAATTATATATTCTCTTTTCTATTTCAGGTACAACTTTCATCATTTCATGGGCAGCACTAACTGCGCTTTCTGCCATATTTTCATAGTTAGTTGGATAACCAAATAAACATAAAATAGCATCTCCCTCGTACTTATGAATAATCCCTTTATACTTTTGTACAACTTTGTTCAACAGACTAAAACTTATATTTACAACCTCAATAACATCTTCATTCTCAATCCTTTGACATAATGCAGTAAAGTTTGATAAATCCGCAAAAAGCGATACAACTAACTTTTTTTCCATTGCTTGAGACACATTTTTCATACTCTCTCCTCTTCACTTTTTTTAATTATTACATACATATATATTACATACATATTAAATGCCATGTGCTCTTTATAGATTCTCCATATAAAAATTGTCCCTTATCTGTCATTTATTAACCACCTGGTTAAAAGATACTCTGTAAGTAGAAACATACCAATAATACCAGGCAGGAAAAAGAACCCTATTTTGTATATTAAAGCCACTCCCATAATCCCTCCAATCAATCCACCAAGAATTTCAATCCAGGACAGGCTTTCTTTAATAATTCTATTCAAAAACACCTCAAAATCCTTACTGCTTTGAGCCATAATATTATTGTAGACAAGCCTTGACACATTATCACCTATCTTAAGCCTTGTAAGAAGGTCTTTTATTACAAAGGGTGTAATGCGTTTTTTTAGAAATGTTATTGTAGTATGCAAATGCTTTATTAAGAAGTGCTCAATTCTCAACAAATAATCTTTTAAAAAATCATCCTCCTCTATAAGTTTATCTATGAAATCCTCAATAAACCTAATAACTTCGGGGATAGCGTATTCTTGAAGATAGCCTAATAATCTGCTGCGGTACTCAATGTAAAGTCCATGAAATCGTTTTTTCGCCTCTGTTTGAGAAAGAATAATATCAAGTTTAAAAAGCATCTCTTCAATAAAATCCCCGGCAAGCCTCATATCTTCCTCATTTTCCACAAAATCACTTACCCATTTCTGAACGCTTTTTTTGGGGATAAAAACCCTTCTTAGGAGAACTCCCAGACCCATTGCCCTGCTCTTTGCATACCTTTCAAGCAAGAGATTTATCTTCTCTGCAATTTTTTCTGAATTTCTTTTTACAAGCTCTTTTATAAGCCATTTTAAAGTATTACCTGTGTTGTAAAAAAGCTCGTCTTGCTTTTTATTCTGTATAAAGCCCCTTACCTTTGTAAACAATCTTGAAAAGCTTACTTCATTAGAAGATAAAACCCTTTTCCCTTCTCTTTCTAATACATTTGATAAAAAATTAACCCACTTCTCCCTTACAGTACTCTTCTTTAAATAACGAAATATATCCTGCAATGCCTTATGTGTGGAGCTACTCCTTAAGAAATCTTTAACAATAGAAAAAACTTTCCTTATATATCTTTCTATTCTTTGCTCTTCAAATAGAAAACTTGTTATTGATTCCTCATTTATTATCCTTTCCTTGATGGCTTGAGCAATAGAGCGCGCTATTCTTACTCTGTTAGCTGGAAGAATCCCCTGCCTTAGAAAGATTGTTTTCTTTGCTGGATGAAAGAGCATCATTATAGCAATTGTATTAGTACCTATACCAACAAGACCTGCGATTGACATAGCATACATCAATCTTATCCATCTTAAGGGGAGTAAAGGAATGTATTCATTTACAAAACTTATGCCAATACCAGCAATAAATATTATATACAGACCCCATTTTAAATATTGAGCATAATTTCTTTTTTTGCTAATATTCATTTAAATATCTGATTAGCCTTCTCAAAACCATTAAATAGCTTTTCTATTTTATCAATATGCCTTAAGCACACTCTACACTCCATCATATCAAAGTATATAAAAAATACTTATAAAGTCAAGCAAGAAAAAAGCTCTAAAACACCTTCTGAAAGAAAAACAACTTACCGGGTACGATTTAACTAAGCATATCTTTAATTGTTATCAAAAAAGTATAATCTTTGCAACCCTATCGCTTTTTTCTGATTTAAATCTTACAAAATAAATACCGGCATTTACGCCTGTTGACTGCCAGTTAACAGTATGAATTCCCTTACTCTGATATTGATTAACAAGCTCAGTAACCTTTTGTCCTGAAGAATTATAAACAGCAAGTACAACCTGTGAACTTCTATTAAGTTTATATCTGATATTAACCAACCCTGAATAGCAATTTGATTTAACTGTTATAAATATGTTCTCAGGCACTAATGGCGGGAATTCCTCAACACTAAGATCCGATTCAAGTTTAACAAGCCAGACATCTCGCGAATCCACAGAATTAGTTAAAATGCCGTGTGTACGATTCTCCGCAGTATTATCGGAGAAATCGCCAGTGATCATATAACCACCATCAGAAGACAAGATAACTGAGCGACCATGATCATTACCACTACCGCCAAGTTGTTTTATCCAGAGTATGTTTCCTTGAGCATCAGTTCGGAACAATTTCATATCTGAATTTGATTGGTCATAAACATATCCGGCAACAATATAACCACCGTCTGCTGTCTGTGCCACTGAAGTCCCAACTTCTGTATTAACAGTACCTGAGATAGTGTTCCACTCCTCATTTCCTAAACTGTCAGTCTTTATCAACCACATATCAAAATTAACAGCTCCAAAACTATTGGTTGTTCCTGCTATAATATAACCTCCATCCAATGTCTGCCTAACTGAATAACCCAAATCTGTACTATCACCACCAAAAGTCTTAGACCAAACTTCATTTCCCTGTGAATCAGTCCTAATCAACAATATGTCTTTTTTATTAAAAACAGTAGACATGCTACCAACGATAATATAGCCTTTGTCCGAAGTTTCCCGAACTGCTGCGCCTTCTTCAAAAAAAGCATAACCAAAAGTTTTGCTCCATTCTGCATTTCCTCCACTGTTTCTTTTGATTAAATAAACATCAGAACTGCCTGAACCAAAGCTTTCGGTTGAACCTACAATAATATATCCACCGTCTGAGGTATTATCCACTGAATACCCATAGTCTCGTTCACTGCCTCCAATGGTCCTGCTCCATACAATATTTCCCTCGTCATCAGTCTTTATCAGCCATACATCATAAGAACCTGCACCAAAACTATTGGTTGAACCAACAACAATATAACCACCATCCGGTGTTTGCCGAACTGAATGACCGTAATCTTGATTATCATCTCCGAACTTTCTACTCCACACTTCAGCTCCCTGATTATCGGTTTTAATCAAGTAAATATCATAATAACCAGCGTTTAAACTATAGGTTGAACCTACAATTATAAACCCACCATCTGATGTCTGCTCAACTTCATATCCGTAATCGTCATTATCACCGCCAAATGTCCTACTCCAGAGTGTATCAGGAGCTTCTGCAAAAACACTGCTAAACATAAAAAATATTACGACTATTATAAGATTCTTTCCCATCTTTTTACTCATTTTACCCTCCTTACTTATGATTTTTTAAAAAAGCTATCCAGCTATCTATTTTATAATAAGTAAATCATAATCTCTGGAAGGTAAGCTAAAAGATATTCCCCGACTTAGGTTAATCTTTAGATTTTTTATTTCTGAAGATTAACCCACACATTATACGCAAAAATTTACTACTTGTCAAGGGTTGAAAAAGACATTAAAAATAGAAAATTATTCTTAAATAAAAGCGGTCATTACCTATTTAAAAATAGGCAATGACCGCAAAATGTTTCATCTTACTTCAAATGTTACAGATGCTACCTCTTTACCTCTGTTATCAGTATCATGCATGCGAATATCATAGAACCCGACTTTTAAAGGTGCCCTGAAGATCATTGTCCCTGAAGTCATCTTTCGAATATATTGGTATGTTAAATCATACCTATCATTTTCAGACTCATCCCCGTGAGGAACATTAGAAGGAATTATACCTATCCAGGCATTATCTGCATAATCTTTCAAAGCCTTAAATTCAACAGCAATTCTTTCTCCTGGCTTATAGACCTTTTTATCCAGCTTTAAATAAGGGGCATTTGCCACACACCCGGCTGTAATAAACAGTACTGCAAAAAAAGCCAATGCTTTTTTCATACTACCTCCTATATTTAGTTGTTTTCGTTATATTAAATTCAAAAAAGTTCTACTTTTTTAATAATATGACAGGTAAATTAAGTTTTTTTTACCTCAAACATACCGAAGCCTTCTGAGTTTTTAACACCAAGCCCTGTATTATAAGCAAACTCTATTAATTTTATTTCGCCTTTTAATTCATAATGACCTGTCCATGCCTTAATTATTGTATCTTTAAACTTCACAATATGTAAATCTTTACTCATAACCTTTTTAACACTTATTTCAAATGGCATATCCATACTATCCTCATTTCCCCTAAATGCTGCATATTTTTTAAGCATATTTAACCTTATGTATTCATTAAACTCTTTATCAAGAGGATTAAAGTAGTGTGTATAAATCTTCTTGTTCTTCTTAATCGTTGTATATACTGTCATAGGAGAAAGCATGGTTATACGAATATTATTTGATAATAAAGGAGGCAAAAGGACTTCAATACTTTTTAGCCTTAACATATTCCTACCGAGCTTCAAAAACTTTTCATTGACTACCTTCATGGCAAAAGACTCAAGTAT
>JALVRC010000153.1 GCA_027025255.1 Caldifarciminota bacterium | reverse complement strand
TGGGGTTAATGTAATGAAAAGAAGATATCCTGAGATAAAAAAAACACATATGCCATGGAGCCTGCCCCGTGATAAGTTTTCTCTCTCTGAATTGATATCTGATAATATATTTTCAAATCTGCTTTCTACATTACAGTTATTGCAGGATGCAAGGCTTCCTTATGAGAATTCTCAAGATGCTTATGTTTTTGATGTCGCTTTAGAAGAAGTACATACCCTTGATTTTGAAAAGGGAGATAGATGTATTGAGTATGGTTATAAAAAGACCAAACAATTTTTAAAAGATACACCGACTTTTTTTAGATAATAAAGATTTAATTAAAGGCTTAAGTTTTTAATTTGGACATAAAGATTTGAAAGCAGCATAATTATGCCTGTTATAATGGAAAGGATTTTCTTCTCGAATACAAATACTAACATAAATCTTAATGGAATTATCCCTGAATTTACAAGACTTACAAGTATAATAACAGGTATTTCCACAAACCATAGTTTCCAATCAACAGTAAAGTATAACATAAGATACAAAAGCAGAATTCCCAGAGGAGCTATAATTATAAGAAGGGATGTAAAGAATTTAGCTCGTAAGCAAGAGCCAGATATGACTCCGAGAAGCATTACAAAAAATCCCCTAAAACGCATGTCATCATATAATTATCAGACATTGAGGCAATGTATAACAGGTTTCCCGGTAAAGTTATAAGTAAAAAAGCCCAAAGGCTAAAAATGTGAAATTAGCCACCCATTTGATAAAAGTAAATTTTTTTTCAATTATTAGCCTATAGGCTATTGTAAACTCTCTCATTACTATGAATTGTATTGTAAATGTGAGTAAAATAGTACTTACAGGCGTAAGAAGAGATATGAAAAGCAGGCTAAATAGGTTTACAGTGAGGAATGGAGAGATGATAATAAAGATGTCAAAAATAAGAGTGTATAAGTCTTCTTGGATATTATAGAACATATCTTTAAAAATAGTGTTTATCCTAACCTGCAGGATTATCTATTAATAAGGCATTTGTAAAAAAGGGGCAATTGTGCCCCTCTATAGACTAAAGTGAATTGGTTTTTTGGTAGGCATCACTTATTGCATCCATTGCATTCCCTACATTGTTTGCATCTCCAACAGGATAAACAGGTAGATAGCCTTCCAATTCTTTTTTTAATGGGTTATAGCTTTTCATGCCTGCAGCAAGAATGATAGTGTCTACATTCTCAATCTTTTTGATAGCGTTTCCTTCAAGTATTACTGTTTTTCCCTGTATCTCTTTAACTTTTGTATCTGTATAGATTGTGACCCTGTCCTTAAGAGTTTTTAAAAGGAGTGCCCTTTCTATCATTTCCATTCCTCTTGCAACTTCATTAAGCATTTCTACAACATATACCCTGTTTTTTTCAAAAAGAGCAGAGGCTATTTCAATTCCAATAAGTCCACCACCTATTATTAGAACTGTTTTGTTTTCAATATTAGCATATCCTTTTAAGACTTCTGCCAAATGATATTTCTTAAGGCCCTTTATTGGTGGGATAACTGGGACTGAACCTGTTGCCAGAAAAACTCCATCGTATCCTTTATCTAATATATCTTCTTTCTTAACCTTCTTATATTCTACAGGAATATTGAGATGCTGTATTTGTTGTTTATAGTACAAGATGAGTTTTTTTAATGTTTTTTTCTTTGGTGGTAAATAAGCAAGGTTAAACTGACCACCTGGTGTATCTTTTTCAAATAGCTTTACTCTGTGCCCTCGCTGTTTTAGATTACTGGCTGCTTCAAGTCCGGCAGGGCCAGCACCAATCACTGCAAAATATTTTTCTTTTTTTGCAGGTAAAACTGGCTTTTCTTCGCCGACAGAAGGATTTATAAGGCATTTAAGTCCTTTCCCTGATTTTACTCCTCCAAGACATCCTTCTGCACAGGCAAGACAAGGTCTTACAGGTTCATTTAGCTTCTTCTCATACTTTCCAATGAAAAATGGGTCTGCTACAAGAGCTCTACCTATTCCAATATAATCTATCCCAATTTGCACAACTTTTTCAATATCTTCAAATGTATTTATTCGTCCGACAGCTATAACAGGGATATTAATATGCTCTTTTATTTTTTTTGCCCATTCCCATGTTTTCCCTTTAGGGATAAACATGTGTTGAAAATACCATGGCGGAGTTGAACATACACTGCCAGAAGAAACGTGAATAGCCTCTGCTCCTTCTCTTTCCAGAAGTTTTGAAAAATTTATCATATCTGCAGTGTTTATACCGTTTTCCATCATTTCATTCGCGCTAATTCTTACAATTATCGGTAAGTTGGTATGTTTCTTGATTGTTTTAAAAACCCTTAGGGGGAATTTTATACGTCCTTCATACCCTTTTCCGTATTCATCTGTTCTATTGTTTACTGCTGGAGAAAGGAATTGTGCCATAAGATAACCATGTCCGTATTGCAGCTCTATAATGTCAAATCCTGACTGTTCTATTCTTCTTATAGCATTGATATATAGTTCGATTACTCGTTCCATGTCATCTTCATCCATTATTTTAGGCGCAGGTAGCCCTTTTTTGCATGGTTTATCTGTTGAGGATATAAAATAATTGCCTTTTATTTTTGGGTTAGCCATTCTGCCTGGATGATTGAGATGAGCAATTACCTTTGTATTATTTTTATGTATTGTATCTGTTAGTTGTTTGAGGGATTCAATTTTGCTATCATTATCAATCCCAAGCTGGGTAGGAATCTCTCTCAATCCAGGATCCAGGAAGAACGGCTCAACAGTTACCGCACCCACATATTTGCTTCTTAGCTTATAAAATCTTATGTGCCTCTTGTTTACCTTACCATCTTTGCTATAGCCTAATTTAATGGGAGCAAAGATAAAATTATTCTTAAGCCCAAGCATGTTTCCTCCTTATTTTAGTTAGGGCATTATATATAACATATGAGGAAAGTCAAGTAATGGAGTGTATCTTACTTTTTTATTGCTTGACATTTTTTGAAAACAATATATAATTATTTTATGAGAAAAATAATATACCTTTTTGTATCCTTAACGCTTTTTTGTAAGGGTGGAGTAAAAAAGATAGAGATACCTGATGTTGAACGCTGGATGGGGCTTTATATCAGGGAATACAAGGTTGGATACGTATATAATGCTGTTAAACATACTGATGCTGGTTATAGCTTTTTTCAAAGGACTTACATGGATATGAAGCTTCTTGGCTCAGATGAGAATTTTTCTTCGAGATTTTCAAGCAAGACAGGAGTGGATGCTACTCTTAAGAGTTTTGAATTTGAAATAGGGGTAAGAGGACATAAGTTTCTTGGAAAGGGAAAGGTAAAAGGAAATAAGCTCAGTCTTGAGATAAACACATCAGGCCTTGTAAGGACAAAAGAAGTTAAGTTTAAACCGCCTTTAATTCCCATTGTTGCTACAGGTGCTTATGTTTTCTCTTTAAAGGAGAAGAAAAAAACAAGGGTTAGTGTGTTTGAACCGACTACAATGGATGTTGCTGATATGACTATAGAACCTTTAGGGTGGGAGAATAAAGACATATCAGGCAAGAGAATCAGGCTTTTTCATATTAGAACAAACACACTTGGTAATATAAGTGAAATCTGGGTGGATTCAAGTGGATACAGTGTTATAGAACTTCAACAGCCATCTATTAAAATGGTAATGGAAAAGAAGGAAGACGCGGTAGATTTACCATCTGAGTCAGCAAAGCTGGATTTACTTTCATATTTTTCTGTAAAAATCGATACAGTGCTTAATCCTTCGCAGATGAAGTATTTAAAAATAGCATTTTATCCCATGTTAAATAAATCTCTAAAGCTGACAAACGCTTTTCAGCATATAGAAAGACATGGTGATACAGTATTTATTGAAATTAAGAAGGCTCGTGTTGATTATTTATATAAAAAATCTAATCCTTCTGCTTTAGCTAAATTTGTGTCTCCTGACCCATACATTCAGTCAGATGATAAAAGGATTAAATCTCTTGCAAGTAAAATCACACAAGGCCTTGCAAACAAGGTTGAAAAGGCTGAGGCAATACTTCACTGGGTCTATCAGAATGTAAGGAAGCGGCCTACAGCTTCAATGCCTTCGGCTATTGATGTATTAAATACAATGGAGGGAGACTGTAATGAGCATACAGTTCTTTACGTAGCACTTGCGAGAGCTGCTGATATTCCTGCAAAGATTAGCGTAGGTCTTGTTTATCTTGGCGGTGCTTTTTATTATCATGCCTGGGCTCAGGTATATCTCGGAAAATGGATCCCTGTTGATCCAACATTTGATGAATTTCCTGCAAATCCAGCACATATACAACTAAATGAGGGAGGCCTTAAAAAGCAGGCAATGGTTCTTAACATAGTTGGTAAAATAAAGGCGAAGGTTATTAAGGCTAAGTAATGCTTTTTCTGTTTATATTTTCCATTAGTGATACAGTGCAAACAAAGGTTGTTTATTTTAAAGGAGATACTGTTATATATGTTGAGAATAAAAAGATGGTAATTATTAAAGGAAATGGTGTTATTGAATACTCTGATATGAGATTGCATGCTGATTCCATTGTTTTTCATACGGATTCACGTCTTTTGGATGTTTACAGGAAAGTTGTTTTTACATCTAAGACTGATAATGTAGAAGGAGAACGTTTAGAGTACAGTTTAAACAGTAAGAAAGCAATAATGTATAAGGCAAGAACACAGGTAGAAAAGGGTTATTACAGTGGGAGTGCTGTTTATATGGTTGAGGATAATGTTTTATATGTGAGAAATGGATACTATACGACCTGCGATAAATTGCCGCCTCATTATTATTTCTTTTCTCCAGAGATGAAGGTATATTTAAATGATATGGTTATTGCAAGGCATATAATTTTAACTGTACACAGGATTCCCATTGCTTATGCACCATTCTGGTTTTTCCCTGTTGGGGATAAAAGAAAATCAGGCATACTACCTTTTAAATATGGGTCTTCAACTTATGAAGGTAAGTTTTTTAAAGGGCTTGCGTACTATTTTGTAATAAATGATTTTTCCGATATTACGTTTTCTATGGATATAATGGAGAAAAAAGGGTTAAGACCTTACATAGAAGGTGTATGGGTAGTAAGGCCTGTTGCACAGGGGAATATAAATGCCTCTTATATAAAGGAGACAGATACAGGGAATGAGAGATGGTTTGTAAATGCAAAAGATATGGGTCTTTTGCCCTATGGGCTGCGTTATTCTGCTCTTGTTGATTGGGAAAGTGATAGGAACTATGTATCTCAGTATTCGGATACAACGGATCTCTGGCTTAAAAAGGAATCATATTCTCAGGTAAGTCTCTCTAAGTCATTTCCCTTTCTTTCTACGAATATCTTTATGGATAGAAGGGATAATTTTGTGGATTCTTCTATAACGATTAACATTCCCAATGCAAGTTTTTCCATTATGCCTCTAAGATGGAAAAGTTATTATTTAAGCAGTGGTTTTTTGTTTAAAAGAAACATTTATACGATTGATACAACTGAAGAAACAAAAACAATGTTTGGGGGGAATATTTCTCAGGGCGTTAATATAAAGCTATTTAAGTATTTTTTAACAGGTGCTTCTATAAATTATAATGAAACTCTGTATTTAGAAGACAGTGTTTATTACACAGGCTTATATAGCTTTAATATGAGTGTTTCAACAGCCCTGTATAAGATTTATATGTTCCCTTTTAGTTTTTTGAGGGCAATGTTACACACATTAAGACCTGGGATAGCTCTTTCTGTAATACCTGATACAAAGGAACTCGCTTTCGTATCTCTTCCACAACCATCAGTAAAATCAGGAATTGTGAATCTTTCTCTAAACAGTTCATTTCAAGGGAAAAGTGGTGTAGGGCAAGAGAGGAAATTTACAATACTCACAAGCAGTTTAAATACAGGTGTTAATCTTTTAACAGATAGTCTTTTGCCTGTTGGACTAAGTATGAATCTACCGTTTAAAAGATTGTCCGTATCTTCACAGATAAGTTATAACGTCTATACTTATGAGTATGCATACACTTTTTACTATAGAGGTTCATTAGGTAGATTCATGTTCCCCCTACCTTTTAAAGATAGTACAAGAGTTGGTATAACTGCTTTGCATGTAAATCAATCTTTTGATAGGGACGGATTTAAGAATATATATGTTGGTGGCGCTTTGATCCCGTATCCGTCATGGAATGTCAATTTCAATCTTTCCTATAATCCAGAGAACAAGAAACTGGTTAACTGGGGCATAAATGTCAGGAAGGATTTGCACTGTTGGGAGGCTATATTTACATATCAACAGTTTGGAGAGGTATCTAAATGGGATATAATGGTGCGTATTAAAGCTTTACCTGAGGTGAAAATCGGTAAGGGGTTGTTTGGTTTTATTTTACCTGAATAGGAGGTTTTGTGAAATATAGAAAAGAGGGATTGCTGCCGCATTTAAAAGCCAGTAATAGTGTTTTTGGTGTTGTTGATATGCAGGGATTTACTAAGCTTACAGAGAGTTTTGTTGAGGATCCTGTGTATGGAGCAGAGCGTATAAGTGAACTTATACAGGAGATTTTCACCCCTGCTGTTAATTTTGTTGTTAAGAATAAAGGTAATATAATTGGTTTTACAGGTGATGGTTTTGTGTTTTCTTTAAAGGATGGGAAAAGTGTTGATGCACTTAAGACACTCTTTGAAAATATTCTTTCAACTCACAATAGAAAGTATGGACGTAATATATCATTCAGGATAGATATTTTTGATAAACCACTACACATACATTCTATAAAGACAGAGAGAAGGGAATTTTTCTTTTATCATTATGATTCTAATGATAAGGGAAAGCCCTCCAGCATTGATTATAATAAAGTATTTCCAGAGGAGGTTTTTGATATATTTGAGACTGAATGGTTGGGTAAGCTGGTAGAAGTACCCATTGGTTTTATAAATATTGATAGAGCTTATAACCCTTTTCAATTAGGTAAACTTTTTGAAGAGATAGTAAATAAAGCCTATATGTATAAGGTGTATATAAACAAGATACTGTATGAAAATAAAGGATGGGATATACTTATTAGTGCTGGAGATCCAGTATTTGTAGAAAACTCACCCAAGATAATCATTGCTTTTTTAAAGGATGTATTTGCAAAGTTTGGAAACAGTATAGCTATGAAAGCAGGGGTAACGCTTGACAGGGTTTTTGCAGGCATAATAGGGAGCCCAGCAAGATGGGAATATACTTTTATAGGTAGGGGTGTAAATCTTGCATCAAGAATATCTACAGGGTTGAAGCCTGGTAAGATTGGTGTAGATGCCACGTTTAAGAATAAGACACTGCTGTATTTCAGTACAAAGAGGATTATGACGTTTAAGCCGAAGGGATTTGATCATGAGGAAGTTGTATATGATGTTAGCTTGAGGAAGAGAACTAAAACAGTTTTTGCGGGGAGAGAAGAGAGTGTACGGGATATAGCTTACAAGCTTGAATCCCCTTTGACATGTGTATATATTGAGGGCACAGCAGGTGTAGGGAAAACAGCTTTGGCACATGAGATATTAAAAAGACTAAAGAAACCCTATATTAGTCTGCATGGAGAGATCAATAGCGTTACCTTAGCATCTTTTGAGAGTTTTTTAAATAGAACAGGAGAAATTTATAAGTATATCTCTGGGATAAGGAGAAAACAGTTATATAGAAGCCTAAGTCTTTTAAAAAACGAGAAGGAGTATGTTGAGTTTATTAAAGACGTGCTTTTGGCAGTAAAAGAGGATGTTATTTTATTTATTGATGATTTGCCATATCTGGACAGATTAAGTTTAAGCATTGTAAGATGGATGTTAACCACGGAACTGAGACATATAAATCTTATATTTACAGGAAGAGATTTCAAAGATATTAATTTTCTTTCTTCCAGACTTAATGTATACAAATTAGAGAAAATAGAACTTAGTGGTTTGAGAGATGATGAGTTGAACGTACTTATAGAGCAGCTTACAGGAGGTACCCCAAGAAAGGATTTCTTAGTGCAGATAAAAAAGATGACAGAGGGTAATCCACTGTTTGTTTTAAACATTATAGATTATTTAAAAAAGCATAATAGACTCAGGGTTAAAGCAAACAAACTCATTGTTGATACTGATTTTAAGGATATTCCCTATTCTTTAAAGGAATTTATACTTAAAAGACTAAATGAGCTTGAGACTGACGTGAGAAAGTTTCTTGAGGTTGGAAGTATTGTAGGTGATAATTTTGAGACTGACATTGTTCTAAAGGCAGCAGATATAGCTGATGAGAAAAGTGATAATATAGTTAACAAGGCTATAATGCACAAAATGATAACCGTGCAGAATGCTATGTTAAGTTCATTTTATCACGCACTCATAAGAGAGACAGTTTTTTATAGGTTGTTAAGAAAGGAGGTAGTAGCGCTTATTAATTCTCTGGTTACTGAATATGAAAAGAAGGGTAATATAGTACTCCTCTATAAAGCTGGTAGATTACTCGAAGAACACGAGAAAGAAAGGGCAAAAGAACTGTATTTTAAGGCATTGGATTTAGCAATAAAGAAAAAGCGATTTGAGCTGTCATTTCTCAGTTTTAAAAGATTGTTGAAAATGACATTAAAAGAAGGAGAGATAATAAGGCTTGTTAAATATACAGAGTTTATGAAGCATGTTGTATGGGATATGGATACATTAAAAGATATAGAGAGGTCTATAGAAAAATTGAGTAGAAAAGCTAAAAGGGAGCTTTCAGAAAGGATGTTATGGGTAGCCAATATTTTGCTTCAAAATCTTAGAGACTTTAACACAGCGTATGAACTTTTAAAAACCTATAGAACAATTGTGAAAAGACGAGACACAGACTACTACTATATACTGGCACAGATGTATTATATGAGTAATAAATCTAATATTGCAGATAAGCTTTATAATTATATTTTAAAGCACAGGTTTAGTAAGAATATAGAGGATCAGTTCAATATTTATGCATCATTGCTTGAGTTCTACTTCCTTTATCGCGTCAACTATGAAAAGGTAAAGCTTTTTAGTAAGAAACTTTCAGATGTAGTAAAGAGAATAGAATCTCCTGCATTGCTTCTTAGATACTTCGGTCTCATGTCTACTATATATCTTCACTGGCAGGAGTATGATAAGGCAGAAAAATACGTATTCAAAGTCTTCTCACTTGCAAAAAAGTTAAGAAATAAGGATGCAATCGCAGATTCATACAATAATCTTGCAATTATATATGGAGATAAGGCTTTAAAATATGGGGATAAAAGCTACAGACGGCTTTCAGTTATGTACAGTAAAAGGGTGTATAAGATTTTAAAAAAGGGCATGGTTTTAAATGCTCTCCCTTTGATTACTACAAATCTTGCTACTACATACATGAAGATAGGTAATTTTAAGAATGCTTATAAGTATTATAAGGAGGGTCTTCTTTACGGTGAAGAGATAAACCATCCTGTAGAGGTCCCGTTTACACTGACCATGTTATCAAAGATGCTTTTAGGCGTAGGGGCATACAATCTTTCATATGAGCTTGTAAAGGATATTAAAGATACGGATGTAATTGATCTTAGAACATACTCTTATTTATTGCGCTACTATTTTAAGACGAAAGATAAGAAGGATATTGATTTAGCTTTTAAAAAGGCTATGGAGTGCCATAGTCAACATATACCTACTCCTTTAATTGATTTTGTGAACATCTCATATATTATCAAGTATCAGTTGCGTGAGAATTTTTCAGATTTTGTTGCGTGGGTAGAACCTTTACGTAGGATAGAGGATAAAAGCATCGCAGATATTGTAAAATCTACATTGAAATATATAGAGAAGATAAAGACATATTCTATAAATAAAAAAGATTTTGAGAGGGTGAAACAATTTTTAGATGCCGGGAATTTTGGTGTAAGAAGTCTTATTGTAGTTATTGAATATGCCCGATGCATATTTAAAAAGGATAAAAAAGAGGCAATAAGTATTTTCAAGTATGCATTGCGTATTGCAA
>JALVRC010000152.1 GCA_027025255.1 Caldifarciminota bacterium | reverse complement strand
CTTTATTTCCTGTAATTTAATTGTTAAGAAAAACTCTCAAAAAGCTATCCTTATCGGAAAAAAAGGAACCAAAATAAAAGCTATTGGAGAAAAGGCAAGAAGGCTTATAGAAGCATTCCTTTTGAGGGAGGTTTACTTATCTCTTAAGGTAAAGGTTGAAAAAAAATGGGATGAAAATCCCTATCTTGTAAAGCCCTTTTTCAAAAAATGAAGGTTTTATGGTATTCTGGGGCAAGAGCTTATCAAAAACCTCTATATCTAATTAAAGAAAAAAAACAATTAAGGGTTAAACAATTCTCAAGCTATCAAACACCTGAAACGTTTGTATTTAAGGTTGTACTTGAAGATGCCTCTATTCATACAATAACAATAAACAAAATAACCTATAAAACTACAATTTATGATTAAACTCCTTTCTCCTGATACAATTAGTAAAATTGCTGCAGGAGAAGTAATAATAAGACCTGTGTCAGTTGTTAAAGAACTCATTGAAAATGCTATTGATGCAAACAGCTCACACATTTCAATTAACATAAAAAATAATGCAAGAAACATAAAGGTAGCAGACAATGGCATAGGAATAAACCCAGATGATCTTGAACTTGCTGTAACACGATATGCAACAAGTAAGATTCGTACAATAGAAGATTTATCCAATATCTTTACATTAGGATTTAGAGGAGAAGCTTTAGCAAGCATAGGAGTAGTCTCCAGGCTCAAAATTCTTTCGAGTCCAGATAGTATGCACAGCGCTTACATTCTTGTAGAAGATGGAAAAATAATAGAAAAAGGACACCAATCAAGAAAAAAAGGCACGACCATTGAAGTAAAGGAACTGTTCTTTAATATGCCTGTTAGATTAAACCAGCTTAAATCTACAAGAACAGAAGAAAGACTTATAAAAAATCTTATAAAAAAATACGCCTTAATTTACTCAGACATCACATTTGAGTATCAAGGGGAATTCGGTTCGTTTATATACATAAAAAACTCCTGGGAAAAAAGGATTAAAGATGTTTTAAAAAATGCCTTTGAACTAATTCCAATTAAAGAAGAAGGAGGGCTAATTGATATAGAAGGTTTTATTGAAAAACCTTCTAAGATGGATATAAAAAAAAGAGAAGGATACGTATATTTTAATCTCAGACCAGTAAAGTATAACCTGATTAACCATATTGTTCAAAGGGCATACTTCCCTACAATCCCTGAAAAAGCAAGACCTTTCTATTTACTCTCGTACAAGGTTGACCCTAATTATCTTGATGTTAATATACATCCTGGTAAAGAAGAGGTTAAATTTACAAGTGAAAGATTTCTTGTAGATTTAACAGACCAGATAATAAGAAAAGCCCTTGGATTTAAAGCCGGATGGGAAATACAGAAAAAATTTACAACAGAGCCAGAAACTGTAACCTCTGGTCCACTTACACAATCATTTCTTCCGGGACTTTCTTTACACGAAGAAGAACACGTTAATTACGGGAAAGCCCGTATGTGGCAAGCACATAGCTCTTATATAATTGCTGAAACCTCCAATGGACTTCTGTTTATTGATCAACACGCAGCCCATGAGAGAATACTCTACGAAAAATTTCTTTCAAATAATGAAATCCCCTCTCAAGGACTTTTGTTCCCTATTACTATAACTGTTGATGAAAAAGAGTATAAAGCCTACTTAAAGGTTGCTTCCATATTAAAACGGATGGGACTTAAAACCAGGGATTTAAAAAAGAATACAATAGTCATAGAAGCTATACCTGCTGACGCACATATGAAGGAAGAAGATATAAAAACACTATTTAGCTCAATTTCTGAAGCCTTCCAGGAAGTCATATATAACCTTGATTTTCTGGCAAAACAAATGGCATGTAAAGCTGCAATAAAAAAAGGCGATAGCCTGAAAGAACTGGAAATGGAGAAACTTCTCTCAGAGCTTTTTTTATGCCGAGACCCTTACCACTGCCCTCACGGAAGACCTACCCTTTTTAAAATTACAACAGAGGAGCTTGATAGAAGATTTGGAAGAATATAAAATCCCGGTTATCATTGGCCCTACTGGCGTAGGGAAAACACGCTTTGTTCATGAAATAGCAGAAAAAATCAACATATCAATTATCTCTGCGGACAGCAGACAATTCTATATATATATGGATATTGGCACAGCAAAACCTAAGCTTAGTGAAATTTACAGATATAATTATCACCTTATTAATTTTTTATATCCACAAGACTTTATTACTGCTGTAGATTATGCTAAAAAAGCAACTGAAAAAATAAAAAACAGTATAAAAAAAAACAAAATCCCATTCCTTGTCGGAGGCACAGGTCTATATATAAAAGCCATATTTGAACCCTTTTCTCCTCTTCCTTCAAGAAGTGAAAAGATTAGAGAGAATCTTGAAAAAATTTCTTCTTCAGAACTCTACAACGAGCTTAAGAAAATTGATAAGGAAAGAGCATTAAAGCTAAACATTAATGACAAACAGAGAATAATAAGGGCATTAGAAATTTATTACACAACAGGAAAAACATTTACAGAGCTTACACAAAACCCTATAAAAAGTGAGCTCTCCCCTGTCTACATTGGGTTGACAATGGAAAGGGATAAACTATACGAAGCTATAGAAAAAAGATTTCTAAAAATGCTTAAAGAAGGCTTTATTGAAGAGGTTGAATTTTTAATAAAAATAGGATACGGCCCATGGAATCATGCGTTTAATGCACATGGCTATATGGAAATTTATTCGTACCTTAAAGGAGAAATAACCTATAAAGAAATGATACATAGAGCAATAGTAAATCTCAAGCATTACTCAAGAAAACAACTTATATGGTTTAACAAACTTAAAGATGTTGTATGGATAAATAGCAAAAATGCGGATACCGGGTACGTATTAAAACTTTTAGCAAATGTATTGCATGAAAGAGGAGTTTTATAAATACTTTCCCTTCTATGCAGGATTGTCAATTCTTACAGGGACATTTTTATCCCAAACACTTACCGTCCCTTTATGGATAATACTTGTTCTTTTAGTTATAATATTTTTACTAACCCTTTATAAAAAGCTTTTTATTTTTCTTCTCCTTACTGTCCTTGCTTTTATAAATGCTTTTAAACCTCATGCAACCAAAATACAAAGAGTACCTTTTGATTTCTTTGCCAGACCATGTATAGAAAAAGAACAGGGATTTATCCCCCTAAAGATTGACTCTATAAGAATTAACAACAAAACATTTCAATTTTCAAAAAAGACTTTTGTCTTTACATATAGAAAACTCTTATTGGATAACTATATTACAGGAAAAGCATACTTTGACGAAGGCCAAAAACTCCATCTTATAAAACCCTTTACTGTTCACTATATACCTGAAAAAGGCATCATTAGTAGCATAAAAAGAAGCCTTAAATACAAGATACAGAGAATTTTCACCCACTCCAACACAGATATTGTAAAAGGCCTTGTCTTAGGAGGCAGTCATTGGCTTAAACCAGAGGAAAAAGAAACAATAAAACAAGCAGGAATCATGCATATCTTTGTTATTTCAGGACTTCACGTCGGAATTGTTGCTGGTTTTGTTCTAATGCTCCTGATTCCTTTTGGATTTATAAACAAATGGATAAGACTTATGATAATTGCTACAGCCATGAGTCTATATATTGCAATTGCGGGTTTTACCACTCCTTCTATAAGAGCAGGAATTATGCTCTTATTCATACTAATAGGAAAATCTATTGAAAGAAAAACATTTTTAAGAAACAACCTTTCATGGGCATTAATCTTTATTTTACTTGCTTCTCCTGCAAGTATCCTATCAATAAGTTTTCAATTGTCATTTGCAGCTACCTTTGGTATAGTAGGCATACTTGAACATATAAAAAAGCACTCCTTTTTCACATCCTTCTTTATAAGCATTTATGCATTCCTCTCAGTACTACCTATAATACTTATACATTTTAAAAACGCATACCTCATTTCACCCATAACAAATACAGTAATCCTTCCTTTTATTACGCTCCTTTTACCAGCCCTCTTAACCATACTGGCACTTCCGTTAAAAATAGGCATGTTCTTATCTCCTTTTCTGAATTTTTTAATTTCACAAGTTTTATACATCATACACTTTATAAACAGGTTCTCTATCCCTATTTTTTCTTCTGAAATAAATCCCTATGTACTTTTACCTTTCCCTTTAATCCCTTTTTTTATTAAAAAGAAAAAGCTCCTCCTCTCTACAGTGTTTCTGCTTCTAAGTTTCGCACTAATATTTCCTTATATAAATAAAAACCCCCCTCATTTCATAGAATACAACAATAACATAGTATACAATTCTCAAGACCTTAATCTTATCTTTATAGACAAACCTTCAAAGATTGCTTACTTAAAAAGAATGCTCAAAGCTTATCGCAGCGTAAACAGCATCTTTCTTATAAATGAACAGGACTACGTGCTAAAAGATTCAATATATAAACTCTTTTTACCTCGCAAACAAACATTTTTAGTGCAGTACGGAACGTATACTATCTTTACCAGACATGAGACTCTAACCTATCTCAATGATTTCTTAAAACGTTTCATTACAAACGGTAAGGATACAGTGTTTTTAAAACCGAGATTACCTCATTATTAAGAGCTTATTTACAAAGCTCTTATCCCCAATCCTTACACTAACAAAATATATACCATTGCTTAAGGTATGATTTCCTCTATCTTTCAAGTTTAACATTAACGTATGATATCCTGCTGGCTTCTGCTCTATGTAATTTAATACACCTCGTCCTGATATATCGTATATATTAACATGAACCACAGACCTTTCTGTTAGCCCATAATCAATGTATAAAATACTATTTGTGAAATCAGGAATATTGGCAAAGGCCTCTAAAGGAATTTTTCCCTCTCCTATACCAGTATAACCATGAGCATATACAACTACATCAATCTCTGGCTCATCCGCATCATCAGATAAAATCCTTATTGTTCCATAGTTTTCATAATGCCTTGTACTATCCCTTGCTATAACAACAGCGACCCTTTCAGTATCTCCTGCAAAAACAAGCAATTTAGCAGGATAAACCTTAACTATCCATGGATCATTCGTTACATTGTACATACTGTCAATGGTAAGGCGTTTCTTTCCTTCATTAACAACGTAAAAATAAGCTGTATCATGCGTCTTTATATCAACATCCACAGTATCAGGGAAAACAAGTATGTCCTGCGGCTTTTCAGTAACATTAAAGCATACTGTTTCTAAATACAAATTATTTTTATCTGCATTTGAATATATTTTTAATTGCGATATGTACAGGCCCTCTTCTAAAAAATCAGGGTTTACAATAACATTAACATCCTTTGTTTCTTGAGCACTAACATCAAACCTATCAGGAGAAACATCAGCTATCCAGTTAACATTCTTTACAATACTATCTACCTTCAGAATACCCCCTCCGGCATTGGTTATATGCATTTCATTCTCAACTGTATCCGTCTCATCAAGATAAGTGCCGTATGGCTTTGTATGATAAACAAAGAACAACGTATCAGGTGAAACACTTATTAAAGGTGTATAATTTTCAACAGTTATATAGGAAAAGAATGTATCCCTTACTGGATCATTACTTATGACTTTAAAGCTATCCAGACTCGAACCAGTAGGTGCTAAATCCTCGCTTACACTCATTAATACATATGCTACAGAATCAGGAAGTAGTGTGCCAGTATCAATATCAGCTTGAACATAAAAAGGCAGGTCTTCTATGCCCCAATGCAGAGTATCCAGCCCTATGTTATATACGTAAAGCGTTTCCTCAACTGCACCATCTATTATACTAAACAACAGTGTATCATCCTCAACCCTTATGCATGGATAATTACCCTTTACAAAAATTACCTCTTCATTAACTACACTGTCCTCTGTATTGTTATATATTGAAAGATTTGTACTGTATATGCCATTCTCAAGCCCCAGTGTATCCATTATAGCCCGCACGTAAAGAAGGCTGTCAGAAGCTAAAGGCGTCTCATTCCATTCTATTGTCAGTCTTTCTGAAACAGAAGAAGGAAGCAGTATAATACTATCAATCCTAAGTGTATCGCTCCCTCTATTTTGAATAAAAAAGCTGTCAACAGTATCAACAAAAGCATATACAGGTAATGGGTCTGGATAAACAAAGACTTGAGGGCCTCTTTTCTTAATATAGATTATTTTTTTGTAAAGCTCAGCATTCCTTGCTACAACATTTAGCTCTGCCTCTCCCTCTTCAAAATCGTAGTCAAACGTTATTGAGCCATTTTCTTTTGTATATCCGTAATCATACTTATCTTCCTGCCTTATAGATACAAAAGCGTTAAATATACTCTCAGAATTCCTGTAAACACTTACAGTAAAAGAATGCATTCCTGGTTCTAATGAATCTGGAGCATTTACAGTTAAATTCTCCAATGGCTCTGTTGGCACAGGCATAGCTGGATCACCGAATAGTGTCCATTCATAAATTGACCAGCGCCAGTATGAAGAAGTCATTGCAAAAGGTGCCAGCCTTCTTTTTACGCAGTTTACCATATCACCTATTTGAAACGTGTCAGAATACAATGCATATCTAAAAAACAATGTATCTATCTTTTCTGCTATTCCAAGTGTGGGTGGAGAACCCCAGCCATATCGGGTATTACCTATCCAGGCAACACTCCCGCCAGTTGTATCCTCCATAAATTCCTCTACAATACAATCTTCCTTGTCAAAAGCTGCAACAATACAGCTTATTGCATTACCTATATGCGTTCTCTGCCCATTGGTAAGATTTCTCGCATCTGTAAGGTAGAGGACATCCGGGCCTGTAGAAATAACATCAAAATTTCCGTGTGCAGCATAATGAACAAACATAAAACCATTGTTTAATGAATCAACAACCTGCTGTTTGCATATGTTATTGTCGTCCTCATAAAGTTTTGCATTTGTATAACCCTGAGCTATATCTGCTATTAGATTATTTACAACACTTCCAGAGTATGTATCCCATAGATATTCAGCAGGTAAAAGCACCTTTTTTATATGGTTTTCAGGCTCTTCTGTCATATGTATAATTTTATCTATTTCATAACTCAACTGAGCCTCATTGTCAAAGGTCAATCTTCCAATAGAGACTTCAGGAATAAGGTCAACATCATCACTCATCTCACCATAGACAAAGTTATTATTGCCATCCCAGTCCCCGTCTAGACATGAAAAATACATGTCAGTTGGAATAGTATCTATGTAATTGTTAGCAACAGACATTACATAACAGTACCTTGACGGAACATCGTTAAAATCTCCGCCCAAAAGCACATACTGTATACCCCAGCTCTCTTTTGCCCATTTTATAAATTCTCTTATACGCGCTACATAATCCCTACCCATAAACTGAGCATAAATATCTTCAAGACTCTCAATAGTATCCTTAATCCCTATACTCTTATGCCAGTTTGATAGTTTTGAAAAATATCCTCTATACTTTTCTGGCGTAATTATTACATAAGCATACCTGTCCTCTGAAGTGGAAAGAGTTTTATTCTTTGTTGATGAATAACCAGTTCTTATTTTAAAATCAATGTTTTTAAAAATTCTTACCTTGTTTTTGTATGGATTATACTGAATCGGATAGACCCTTACAACTATTTTTCTCTTATCCCATTGCTCTTCAATTCCGCTGAAAACAACTGGCCTTTCTGGATACCATTTATCCTCACTGTATAATTTAGCAGGAACAATTGAAGGTTCTTTACTTGAAGACAGAGGAATATACGCAGGCTGAGGCAAAATCTTCATGTTTAACTGCTCTTCTGTATAATCAGTAGAGGTAATTTCTATATCCTTAAATACCTCTCCCTCATTTGCCTCAAAGCTCAGAAACTCAATCGGAAGAACAGGAAAACCCTCGGCTGGTTGATCATCAATAAGCCCTTTTGCCCTGAAAACAATATAATTATTGAACTGTTCCTTATTTAAATTTCTTTTAAAACTGTAATTATATATTATGTCTGCATACACTAAAACAAATAATCCTAAAAACAGCAAGACAGCCTTTTTCATCTCTCACCTCCCATAATATTATACAACTTATACTACGCAAAAAAACCCAAAAGTCAAGCAACAATTCTTAACTTAAATCTAAAACTTGAAAAAAAGAGCATACTAAGTCTAAACTTTAATTGCGTCGCCAGTTATTCATTTCCCTTTAGGTTTTTCAGCGATTATAATCATCCTCGTAGAACCACTTGTGAACGGATTTGCCTGCCAGTCACCATACATCTTATATATCTCAAGTCCTGCCTTCTCTAATAAATCTCGTATCTCTGTGGGATTATAAAACCTCACAAAAAAAGGTTTATCTTCCCGTTTGCCATTTCTAATGATAATCCTTCTGTTGTAAAGTCGTCCTGTAATACTATCAAAAGTAATTCTATCAATCATTAAATCATTTCCTTTTTCTGTAACTTTGTATGGGAGAATATGTTTCAAGAACTCATCCCGATTAGCTGTATCAAAACAGAATAATCCACCTGGGTTAAGAGCATCTGCTATATTTTTAAGAACCTTTAAATTCTCCTCATCTTCAAAATATCCAAACGAAGTAAAAAGAAGTAGTACTCTATTAAACTCCTCTATAAATGAGATGTTTCGCATGTCTTCTTGAATATATTTAACACTTATGCCTTTTTCTTTTGCTTCTTTTTTGGCAATCTCAAGAAAACCTTGGCTAATATCAACACCTGTAACATTGTATCCAAGTTTTGCCAGACGATTAGCATGTCTTCCATGCCCACAGGCTAAATCAAGAATCTTCATAGACTTATCAAGCTGTAATTCTTTTACCAAAAAATCTATTTCTGCTTTTGTTCTTTCCTCAGTCAGCGAATCCTTATAAAAATACAGATAATCATCTGGCTCAAAAACTGCCTTCAAGTCAAATTCTGGCTTTATGTCTTTTTCTTTGTTCATTGCTATCTCCTTTTAGCAATTTTGCATAACTCGATTAAATCTGCATCATTTTTAATTTAATTTACTCAACAATATTAAACTATTTTTATCTAATTTAGAAAAAGCAAACCATTTTTTCCCTATATCTTTTAAACTTGCTCCAATATGATAAATGTTCTTTTTATCTATTATTAAAAATCTGTCATGAGAATTATCAAATTTTTTTATTTCCACATTATTATATTGCCTATTATATTTTTTCAGATCTAATTTTAGTTGTCTATTTAGATTTTTTGTATAAATTATTACTTTTATATTTTCTACTTTACTAAATATTGTTAGAGTATCTTCATTTATATAATTGTCAATTAGAATTATTTCTTTCTTAGCTGTTTTTATTAGATCTGTGATAAATTTATATGTATCAAATATTTGTCCTTCAAAAAATATCCCTTGGTTTGGTTTTAGCTTTTGATTTTCTAATTGTTTTACTTTTTGTTTTAAAAAATTCACATCACTTTCAAGTTCTTTAAATCTTTGGTAAGTAATTTTTTCACTATTTATCGCATAGCCGTTATAAATATAATTTTTTAGTACTCCTGTGGCCCACTGCCTAAACTTTGTGGCTTTTTTAGAATTTACCCTGTATCCAACTGAAATAATCATATCTAAGTTGTAATATTTTACCTTTCTTTTTTTCCCGTCTTTTGTAACCTGTTCCAAAATGGAACAGGTTAAACTATCCTCTAATTCTTTAGTTTTGTAAATGTTTCCAATATGTTTAACAATTGCAGGTCTTTGAACATTGAATAACAAAGCAATATCCTCTGCTCTTAACCAAATACTTTCCTTTTCAACAGAAACCTTAAGTTCTATTTCACCATTTTTGTATACTATTATTTGATTTCTATCCATCTCAATTCCTGATTATAAAATCAATACTTTACTCATTTTTATTCGCATAATAATTCCTTACATTTTTTTCTTCTCCTCCCTTTATATCATAATACGCAAAAAGGTACCTAAAATCTTCGCCGTAGTTGTGTTCTCGCTCTTTTTCATTCTTTTATTTCCTTTCCAGCAACCATTCAAATACATTTTTATGAATTATTCCATTTTTATTTTGAGTAAATGATTCTGTTGTCAGCAAATATTTAGGGTAA
>JALVRC010000151.1 GCA_027025255.1 Caldifarciminota bacterium | reverse complement strand
CATATAATTAGAAATGAAAAATCATATTTAGAAATTGCTGAATACATATTAAATAATCCTGTAAAATGGAATGAGGATAAATATTATGCCTAAAATTACTGAATCAAACATAGAACAATTATCAATAGACCTTTTCAAATCTCTTGGTTATCAATACATCTTTGAGCCTGATATTGCCCCTGATTCAGAAAAAAATGATTCTTTTATCAATAACCGTAAATCATACTCGGATGTTATTCTTTTTGATGTGCTTAAATCTGCACTTATAAGGATAAATCCCGATATTCATCACAGGAATTCAATCCAATTATCGGACGATATAACAACCGGCACATGCAGGGGGGTACATACATGCAGGGGAGCATACATAGATAGGGGCGAACACGCAGTTTCGCCCCTGCACGTGTTAGTGCGAGAGTTTGAAAGAATGACAACCAGTGAATATATCTGCGCTGTAAAAAATTGTGGCAATACAATTATTGGGAATACATTATTAATAATCCTGCAATTTGGAGGAAGGATAAATATTATGCATAAAAACCGTACCGTAGGGGCGTATCTTTAGGTTTCCCCCTACGGGTATTGTTATAAATTAAGGAGGTAATATGTTGCTTCTTTTTTATTTAAGTATTTATGCCTTTCCTGTTGAGGAAACCGGACAAATACAGGGAGGTGCTTGTTCCAGGGTAAATATATATGAAAACAGGTTATATGCAGGTGTTGGTACGAGTATGTATATCTATGACATTAATAATGTTGTGGATATGGAGCTTCTGGGGAAAATTTCCTTTAACTCTATTATAAACGAGATTAAATTTGCTTCTGCAAAATGTTTTGTTGCAGCTAATCATGATGGTTTATGGGTTTTAAATACAGAAAATCCAGCGGATATAAAGGTACTTTCGCATATTTCAGTGCAGGGTGATAGTGCTTTTTATGATATTGCTTTTGTAGGTTCTGATACACTTTATATTGTAGATGGATTTTGCGTAAGAGTTTTGCATCTTGAAAGTGATAATACTTTTTCAGAGATTTATAGATTCCCTATTGATAATGTAACAGGGATTGATGTAAAAGGCGACTATATTGTTATAACTGCTACTGGAACGACTAAAGGGCACGTTTATCTATATAAAAAAGAAACTGTTATGCAAAAGTTGTATGATTTTTCAGATTCAAGAATAGGTACTGAGCTTGGTGTCCAGGATGTATATTTTTCTTCTCTTAATAATGATGTGGTATTTGTTTGCGGAGGGACGAATAATTATGGATTTAGTGGGCATTTATTAGGATTAAAGATAGAGGATGATACTCTAAAGGAGATGGCAGACTATTCTATTGGAGGGATACCAGGTATAGCTCCTGCAATGATAACTGATCTTGATATGAATAATGATACGCTTTTTCTTGTAACAACAGCGGGGCTTCACGGCTTGAAAAGTGATTGTCCTGTTTTGGATGGCACAAATATTTCTCAGGGATTTAATACAATAGCACATATTGAGCCTGGTTTATGGTTTTTTGATGTTGCATATTTTGGTAGTAGGCTTGCTATAGCTTCTGAATGGTATGGTATAAGATGGATGGATATTAGTAGTTTGACACTTTCAGATACTATTAAGACCTTTCCTACAGGAGGTTGGGGTATGAATGCTCTTGTACGGAACGATACCTTATGGCTTGCATGGGAGGGATACGGGGTTGGTGTGTTTGATGTTTCTTTACGGACTAAGCCTTATGAATTGGGAAGACTTAAAGGTGGTTTTGCCACGGATATTGTTTTAAGGGATAGCTTTGCTTTTGTTACTAAATCAACAAGGAATTTAGATGTGTATAATATTAATAGATGGAATGCAGGAGAAGCAGAGCTATTGTCAACTTATGATGCCCCGGGAAATAATGGTTCATTGCTTGTTGAAGATTTATATGGAGAAGATGGTAATAGAATAGCATGCCAGGTTGTAAATGATGGCGTGTATATTCTTTCTTTTGATGGTCAATCAGATTTTTCACAAAGAGCACATATTTTACAGGGTGTTGATGTTAAGGATATGCAAGGGGTTTATGACACACTTATAGTTTGTTATAAGAACAATTTTGCCATTTACACAATAGAAAGTGATAATCCTCATTTATTATGTGATGCTGATATAGGAGAGAACGCCGCAGGCATTGGTTATGATAAAGGGCTTGTTGCCTGTGGGGGTAAGGAGGGAAATATATATATTTACGGGTTTACTTCTGAGGAGCATAAGCTTAGTTTTATAAACAAATATCAAACAGAAAAGAAAATTAACGATGTTTTTGTTAAGGATAGTATTGTATATATTTCCATGGGACCTGATGGTATGGGTATATTGGATGCACATGAGCCTCAGAATATAGAAAATATAGGTTTTTTCCCTGGTTCAGCTGGGTACAAAGATGCTTATGGTGCAAAACGTGTGTATCTTGATGATGCTGGCTATATTTTTCTTGCTGATTATCATGCTGGCTGTTTCATTCTTAAAAATGTTAATTCCGGGATTGTAACTAATAGAAATACAGTCAGTAAGTATTTTATAAAAAACAGTATTCTCTATATTTCTACTGATTTTTCAGGTACTGTAGATGTGAAGGTTAACAATATTATTGGTGAAGTGGTTATAAAAAAACGCGCTAAGGTAGATAATGGGTATGTAGCGGTGGATATTCATTATCTTGCAAAAGGTCGATATTTTGTATATATCAGAGGTAAGAGAAAGACTAAAAGGGTTATGATTTTTATTTAAATAATTAATCTATAACTTGACAATTTAAAAATCCTGTGTATACTTTGCATATGAAAAGGATAATGTTTTTGTTGATAATAGGTCTTTTTATTAACTGCGAAAAGCGAGATACAAGACCTGTAGTAAAGATTGATGGTGAGGTAATAACTGTGGATGCTTTTTTAAAAAAGTGGCATCCTGCTACGTTTAATAGTGAGGATGAAGAGCTTGAGGCTAAACTTAATATTCTTAAGAATATGATTAACCAGAAATTGTTTGTTGTTGGTGCAAAGAGAATGGGCCTTGATAAGGATAGTTCATATCAAAGACAGATAAAAGAGCAGGAAAGAAGTGTTTCAATAAACACGTTGTACAAAAGAGAGGTTCTTGATAAGTCTGAACCGAGTATGGCCGAGGTTAGAAGAGCTTATGAAGAGGAGAAGGAACTTATTGCTATTAAGGCAATCTTTGTAAGAGGGGATTCTTTACTAAAGATTGTTAAGTCTCAACTTAAAAAGGGTTTACCATTTGATAGCGTAATGGTTTTATATTCCTTAACAAAAAACACAGCGCGTGTTGATACACTTTCTCTGTATAGGTTTCCCAGGATTGCAAGAACAGTAGTTCATTTTACAGCTCCTGGTAAAATAACTGAGCCAGTGCTTGTAAGTGAGAGAGATTCAGTATATGGTATGTACAAAATTTTATGGAAAGGGAAAAACGATAAATTGCCTCCGTTTGAGAACGAGAAGGCAAGACTGAAGGTTGATTTGCAAAGGGAGAAAAGAGGTGAGCTTACAGAGTCTTCTTACAATAGATTCATGAAAGTTGCTAAAATTAAATTAAATATAGATAATATTTCAAAGATTGCCTTTCCTGTAGATAAGGAAGACAGTAATACAGTTGTTGCTACCATATTTGGTAGTGAAAAGGTATATCTTAAGAACTTACCCAATATCATAAAACGTATTAATCCTAATTATCCTCTGGATACTCTTCAAATTAGAAAGGCTGTTGAGTTTTACGTTTTGTATAGAATTGCTCAGAAGAAAGGCATAGAAAAGGATCCTGATTATAAAGATAATATGCAAATTGTTTCCGATAATATTTTGTATAGAATGTTTGAAAAACAAATGGTTACAGATAGTGTTAAAGTAGACTCTACAGATATTATTGACTACTATAATACTCATAAGGATGAGTTTAAAGAGCCTTCCAAAAGAGACATAATGATTATTGTAGTTAATGATAAGCCCACTGCAGAGAAGGCATATAATCTTATAAAAGGAGGCACTCCTTTTGAGGAAGTTGCTAAGAAGTATTCTGTCCATTTTACAGCTAAAGGCGGTGGTAAAATAGGATATAGGGCTATAGATGATAGAATGTATGGTGATTTTGTTAAAAAGGCATTCAGTATGAGTAAAGGGGTTGTGAGTAAGCCTTTTGTTGTAAAGAATGGCTATGCATTGGTAAAGGTTATAGGTATAAAGCCTTCAAAACAGTTGAGCTTAAAAGATGTTTTCTGGCGAGTTAAGAGTAAACTTACAAGAAAGCGCTTAGCTGAAAGGCGAGAAAGCATAAAGAATATGCTGGCAAAGGAAATTAAAGTGGTTATAGATACGACACTTTTGAAAAGTATAGGAAAGGAAAAAAACATAGAAAAGGAGAGATAATCTATGGCAGACAAGCAAAGAAATAAATTGTACTACCTGGTGGGAGCGGTAGTAGTTGTAGCTCTTATTATTGTTGCTTACTTTCTGTTTTTTAATAAGAAGGCTGGTGTAAATAGTAAGGATGTTATTGTAAGAGTGGGTGATGAGGTTTTAACAAAGTCTGACCTACAGGCAATGATTCCTCCATCTTATGCAGGACAGATTGATCCAAGACAGGTTATTAATGCCTGGCTTCAAACAGAACTGTTATATAAGGATGCTATAAAGAACGGTATTATGACAGATAGTTTGAAAAAGGCATTAAAGGATATTGAGAAGCAATACGTTGTGCGTTTATATTTACAGAAACTGATGGCTAATATAGCTGTAACTGATCAGGAAATCCAGGACTATTTTACGAAACATAAGGATAATTTTTTAAGCGAGATAAAGATTTCAAGAATAGTTGTCTCAGATCCTGCAGTTGCTCAACAGGTTTATAATCAACTTAGAGCAGGAGGAGATTTCCAGAAGCTTGCATCACAGTATTCTATAGAACAGAACAAGGGACAGATAACTCCTTATTTTGGTATGGGTAATCTGGATCCTTCGTTAGAAGAGGTCTTATTTAGTATGCAGAGTGGTGAGTATACTGAGCCAATGTCAACAGGTGATGGTATTTCTATAATTAAGGTCGTGGACAAGAGAAGGGTTAAGAAGGATGTATCACTTGATTTTGTAAGGCCTTATATAAGGCAGATTTTACAATTACAGAAAACTCAAACGAGACTTCAAGTTCTTGTAGATTCCTTAAAGAAGGTTTATAAGGTTCAGGAACCAGCTTTGTGATATTTCTTTTCCTCTTTGGTTACATTGAAGGAATTAATGCGATTGTTGATAGTAAAATAATAACAAGGGGTGAGGTAGAAAAAAACCTCACCTTGCTTTTATTAGAACAGCCTTTACCAGATTCTTTAAAATATAGATTAAAAGATAGCTTAAGAGAAGAGGTTTTAAAACAGCTTATTTATGTTAAACTGTTAGAGCATAAGGCCAGAGAGGATTCAATAGAAATAGATTATGCAAGGATAGCAGAAGAGGCAGAAAACAGGTTAGATGTGATTAAGAAGAATATTGGGGGGGAGGATTCTTTAATAAAATTGCTACGCAATAATGGCATTTCTCTTGAGGACTTGAGTAAATTTATGGCCAATCAGGTGCTCTTGAGATTTTTAATTCAGATGATATTAAACAAAGAGGGGTTTTATCCTATATATGTACCTCCGTCAGAGGTTAAGTCTTTTTATAATAAACACAAGGACTCAATAGCAGTAATCCCCGCACACGCATTGATAGCACATATTGTTGTACCTGTTGTGCCTTCAAGAAGTAAAGAAATGGCGGCTCAGAGAAAGCTTATGGAGGTTTACGATATTCTTTCTCGTGGGGGAGATTGGGATGTTGTGTGTAGTTCTTTTTCCCGTGACTATAAAACAAAAGATAAAGGAGGATATATAGGTTGGGTAGAAAGAGGTGGACGGTTTAAAGAGTCTGATAGTATACTTTTCTCCCCTCATAAGTATGGAGATATCTTTGTAGCAAGAAGCATGAAGGGATATCATCTTTTTAGATTTCTTGGTAAAAGGGGAGATTCTATAAAATTAGCACATATATTTTTCCCTGTAACAATTAGTAGGAGTGATACATTATCGACAATTAGAGAAATGGAGAGTCTAAGAAAAGAAATACTTAAAGATACAAGCCAATTTTATAACTATGCGCAGAAATATTCTATTGACAGAGTTAGTGCTGAAAGAGGTGGTATAATAGGAGATGTGTTGATAAATGCATTGGATTCTCCTTTTAAAGAAGTTGCTGAGAAGGCTGAATCCGGATACATAAGTAAGCCTGTTGTCTCTCAGTACGGAGTTCATCTTATATGGATTAAAAAGAAAGAGGATAAGCAGGTTAAGTCTTTTAAGGAATTAAGAAGCTTTATTGAAAACTATTTAAGGATGCAGAAAGAGGATGAGATAGTAAAAGAGCTTATTAAAAATATAAAAGAAAAGGTTTTTGTTAAGATTTATGATTAATGAAATAGGGAAAGAAGAGCTACAAAAATTAATTGACGTAACAAAGAGATTAACTACTACAATTGAATATGAGAAACTTCTTGAAATTATCATTGAGTCAGCAAAGGATTTAACAAATTCTGAGGCGAGTTCTCTTCTTTTAATAGACGAAAAGGTAAATAAACTCCATTTTGCCTTTGCAACCGGAGAAGCTAAAGATAAGCTTTTATCTTTATATATCCCTCTTGATGAAGAAAGTATTGCAGGATCCTGTGCGAAGAGAGGGGAACCAGTAGTGGTAAAGGATGTAAATAATGATCCTCATTGGTATTCTAAGATAGATGAAAAAACTCGATTTACAACCTCTTCTATCCTTGCTGTTCCTTTAAAACTTAATAAGAAAACAATTGGTGTACTTGAGGTATTAAATAAAAAAGAAGGAACGTATACGGACGAGGATATTAATTTACTTATGTTTTTAGCAGAACAGGCTGCACAGGTTCTTGAAAATGCAAAGATTTATAAGAAATTACTTGCGGATAAAAGTTATATAGAAAGCTCATTAAATTTAAAATACAAGATTGTAGGTACTTCAGAAGGAATCCAGCGTGTTTTAAAACTGGCTGAGAAGGTTGCAAATACCAATACTACTGTTCTTTTACTGGGAGAGAGTGGGAGTGGTAAAGAACTGTTTGCCAGATTTATACACAGAAATAGTGGTAGGGCAAAGGGGCCTTTTATCTCTATAAATTGTGCAGCAATTCCATCTAATCTTATAGAAAGTGAGCTGTTTGGGTATGAAAAAGGTGCTTTTACCGGGGCTAATCAAAGAAAATTAGGTAGAATAGAGCTGGCACATAAAGGGACTTTGTTTCTTGATGAGATTGGAGATCTTACTTCTGATATGCAGGTGAAAATTCTGAGATTTTTAGAGGAAAGAGAATTTGAGAGATTGGGAGGTAAGGATAGAATAAAGGTTAATGTAAGGATTATCACAGCTACTAATCAGAAGTTAACAGAGATGGTAAGGGAGAAGACTTTTAGAGAGGACCTTTATTTTAGAATCAGTGTATTCCCATTAGAGATTCCTCCTTTAAGGCAGAGGAAAGAGGATATTCCTCTTCTGGTTAATCATTTTATTGATTACTTTAACAGAGAGATGACAAAAGGGATTGAGGGTATTAGTGCTTCAGGCTTAAATAAATTAATCTCGTATGATTGGCCTGGCAATGTTAGAGAGCTAAGAAATGTTATAGAAAGGGCATTTGTGATGAGTGAGGGGAAAACGATAAAAGAGGGCGATCTTATTTTGCCTGAGACATCTGTAGCAGTTAGAGAGGAGGTATTTGATCTTTCAAAGGGCTGGATAGGAGCAACACTGGATTTTAAACGTAGACTTCTTTTGTATGCTTTAGAGCGTGCTGGAGGAAATAACAGAGAGGCTGCTAAAATCTTAAGGATTCAACCAAGCTATCTTTCCAGATTAAAGAAAGAGCTTCAAATTGAAGAAGTTTGATGTAATTGTAATTGGAGCAGGTCCGTCCGGGGCTGAGACAGTAAGAGAACTTGTAAAAGAAGGAATAAATGTAGTATGTATTGAAAAGTCTGGTAGTGATAGAGAAAAGCCTTGTGGGGGAGCTATTCAGGTTAAAGAATTTATGGATTTTGGCTTACCTCATGAAGAAATTGTTGAAAGATGGATAAGAAAAGCAAGGATAGTATATGAGGATCAACACCTTATACTTGATATAAAAGAGGGTGATGTTCCAGGTGCAATAGTTAAGAGAAATGTTTATGATCAATATCTGCGAAAGGGTAATGAGTCTCATTATATTTTTAACACTAAAATAACAGATATTTATAAAGAGAAGCAAGCCTATATTGTCAGAAGCGAAAAGGGAGATTTTTCTGCAGACATTATTGTACATGCAGCCGGGGCTAATGCAAGAGATATAGATAATTTTTTGAATATTAAAAGATACCCTATTTCTCATATTGGTACCACATTACAGTATGTTATTGATGTAAAACCTCAGAGTTTGGGGAGTTTTTATAGTGACGGTATAGATTTTCACGTTGATCCGGAACGTATTGGAGCAGGTTATATATGGATATTCCCAAGGAAAGATACACTTGTTATGGGTATTGGAGCTGAGGTTAAAACTATTTTAGATAAAGGTATACATTTAGAAAAGGTTTTAAATGACTTTGCTCGTACATATTTTAAGAAAAATGGTATAACTAAATATAAGATTATTGATAGAGAAGGAGCAATAGTCCCTTTTAAAATGAGGTCTTCTATGGATGTTTTTCTGGTAGGTGATGCTTTGGGAGCTGTAAATTTAATACATGGTGGTGGTATATATCAGGCGAGAAAGAGTGGGGTTCTGGCTGCTCAATCTATTGTTAGTAAGTTAAAAGGTGATAGAGAAGCAATAGGAAAATACTATAAAGATGTAGCAGATTTTTTTGAAAATTATGAAAGAAAATGGGATAGAAGACTTAAAAAAGATTTTAAAAAAAGGATTTTTATTAAGGGATTGTTAAATTTTGCAAAAAACAACAGAAAAATAAAAGAGGCAATAGGTATTATATATGCTTCTCAAAAATCTCATAGAATTGCTTATACAGCTATTAAGGAAGAGATATACTCTATAATACAATCCTATTTAGATAGTAGGTTAAAGAAATATATTGAGATAATTGATAAAGGAATTCACAAATATTTAGATGGGAATGGTGAACTTGATCTATTGATGAAGGATGCAATGGATGGTGGTAGAAGATTGCGTTCAGCTTTGACATTAATTGGTGCAGATATGTGGGGGATTAATCAAGAGTACATAATGCCAGTTGCCATTGCTTATGAGATGAGTCATACTGCATCATTGCTTCATGATGACGTAATTGATAACGGGTTAAAAAGGCGGGGGAAGGATAGTTTCTATATCAGGCATGGTTTGAGCAGTGCAATAACAGTTGGAGATGCATTACTTATAAAATCATTTGAGATGTTATCTTTATTGCCTTTTGAAAAAGAGGTAATAAAGAGGCTTATCAAGAATGGTACTGAAGTAGGTATTGCCGCATGTAAAGGCGAGATATGGGATAGTAATTTCACAAAGAAAAGCCTTATAGATATGACCATAGAAAAATATATTAAACTGGTTTCTTTAAAGACTGGTTCTTTGATTGAAGGTTCTTTTCTCGCACCAGCTATTATAAAAAAACTTCCTGATGATGTTTATAGAAAGGTTCTGGGGTTTGCCAATCAACTTGGTATTGCATTTCAAATTTATGATGATTCAAAAGACGTATATGCATCAGAAGATGTTACCAAAAAAACAATGTATAATGATTTAAAAGTTCTTAGAGCTACACCGATGTTAATATATACCTACAGGAATGCTGATGAGCGAGAGAAGCGTGCAATATTTAATAGTATAGGGACAGAAGAAGGGGTGGATATAATTCTTAAGTTATATAAGAAATATAATGCGCTTTCTTTTGCAAAGGATAGTGCTAAAAAATTTCTTATCAATGCCAGAAATTTACTTTATTCATTTCCGAATAACAAGGCACGGGGGATACTGGAAGATATTGTAGAAAGTTTTTATATGTGGAGTGATTCTTATAATCCTTAGGTAAGTAGTAACTATTTTGAGCAAAACTCCAAGAGTAAATTTTTTATATAATCCTAAGTTAAATAATATAACAACTTAGAAAATAGAAAAGTAAGGGGAATTTTTTTACTTGACAAGACTTTAAAAAATGGTAAAATGTGGTATATGGTGGTAGAAAATGGAAAAAGAACATAGAAAAAATATAAGATTCAGAGGTCTGTATAGACATTCTCTGGATGGGAAGGGCAGAATCCCTTTGCCGTCTGTTTTTAGGAAAGTTTTAGAGCGGATTAAGGAGAGAGCTCTTGTTCTTACAAAAGGATACGATGGAGAAATAGATGTATACACTTTAGAGGCCTGGCAGGCTTTTGAGGATGAGGTTTTACTTTCTGTCCCTTACTATAAAAAAGAAATGAGAAGATTTGTAAGAAGGAAGGTATCCATGGCAAGCGAGGTTAATCTTGATGCTCAGGGCAGAATACTTATCCCTTCTTTTCTATTGAACTATGCTGAGTTGACAAAAGAGGCTATTATATCTGGAGCTGTTGATCATATAGAGATATGGTCTCCGGAACGTTTTGACATATATATGAAGGAGGCAGATAAATATCACGAAAATGACGCTGACGGACTTTTGTATTTTTTAAACAGTAGAGGTAAAAATGAAGATTAAAAGCAGAGAATATAGTAATGGGTATATCATTTTCCTTGAGGGTATCTTAAGGAAATCAGATGTTGTTAGACTGGAAGAAAGAATAGTAACACTTTTTAGAGAGTATGGCAATTTACCAATTCTGGATGTAAAAGAATTAGAGTATATAAAACTTGATAGTCTTGAAGGTCTTTCAAGGATTGAGAGATTTTATTCAAGTGAAGGTGGAGTTTTAAGGTTTACGAACGTAAGAAAAGATATATATGATCTTTTATCTCTTGCAGGACTCAGTGAGTTTGAGGTTCTTAAGGATATTGTGGTGTTGCATGATGAATGTGAGACAAGAAAAGCAGTATGAATATCATATTCCGGTATTTTGTAAAGAAGTCAAAGAGCTGTTTAGAATGGTAGCAAATGGAGTTATAGTTGATGCAACTTTTGGTGGTGGTGGTCATAGTCGGGAGCTGCTTGATTCGTATCCACAGATGAGAATTATAGGTATTGATAGAGATCCTGATGCTATATCAAACTTTAGAAAGAATTTTTCAGATAAGGAAAGAATTGAGCTTTATAATGTTAGATTTTCAGAATTGTGTAATATTATTAAAACTCCTGTTGATGGGATTCTTGCTGATTTAGGTGTTTCATCCCACCAGTTAAAAAGCATGCGTGGGTTTTCATATAATGAAGATGCTTATCTTGATTTAAGAATGGATAAGGAAGGTGAAACAGCAGTAAGTCTTATAGCAAGACTTAATACAGGTCAGCTTGCGAATATTTTGAAAGAGTATGGCGATCTTTCACATGGCTTTTATATTGCAAATATTATAAAAAAGTATAAACCCAGATATGCTTCGGAATTGAGGTCTTTACTTGAAAAGTATGTTAGAGGAAGAAGGATTTTTGCAAGGGTTTTTCAGGCTTTAAGAATAGCTGTAAATAGAGAGTTTACAGAGCTTTCATCGTTGCTTGAATGCCTTGATAATGATAAGACAGTAAAGAAATCAGGAGTAGCAGTTTTTATTACGTATCATTCAAAAGAGGATAAGATAGTAAAGGAATTTTTTAAAAAGAGTTCGTGGCAAGAAATATATAAAAAAGGAATAAAACCTGAAAGAGAAGAAGTCTTAAACAATAGAGCTGCAAGAAGTGCCAGATTAAGGGCAGCACAAAAGATATGAAACATTACAACTATATTGAGGGATACAGTAAGGAAAAGAGTGGATTTAAATTTATTGGTTGGCTTGTGATTTTTATTATTGTTCTTCTGTTTTATGTATGGGTTCGTTCTTTATCGTTTGTGTCCATGCAAAGAGTGGTTAACTATCGGAAAATGTGTGATATATTGACAATGGAAAATGATAGATTACGCGTAGAGTTGAGTAGAAGACTGTTGTTTACAAATATATTTAAGAAAATCAGAGTTGATGAGGAGACAGACAGTTTACATGAAGATTAAAAATAGGTTGAGTTTTGTTGTGGGTTTTATGGGATTTCTTGGGTTAATAATTATTTCCTATGCATTTTATCTGCAAATTGTATTAGGTCCTCGTTATGCAAAAAAGGCAAAAAAAATGCATGAAGAACGGATAGAGCTTTTACCAAAGAGAGGGGGGATATTTGATAGATTTTTAAGACCATTGATTGTTGAGGAGAGAAGAAGGTCTGTTTATATCCTGCCTCAGTATTTAAAAAAGATTCCAAGGGCAGTAAAAATACTTAACAAGTATGGTCTGGGAACAGAAGGCGAGATAGCAAAAAAAATCCGTTCACATAAGAAATTTTTCTGGCTTAAACGAAAAATAAATATGAAGACAGCAGAGAGGCTGGAAAAAGATATTAAGAAGAGTTATCTTTCTAATGCTATTGGATTTGTAGATGAAGCTAAAAGACATTATCCTTATGCAGATACATTAGCGAGTGTCCTGGGATTTGTCGGTTCAGAGCATAAAGGTATGTATGGGATAGAGTATGAATATGATAAATTGCTTAAAGGTAAATCAGGTTGGGCTTTATATCTTAAAAACCCGCTTGGTGTAGGATATCCTTTCCCTGCATATCCTGAAGAACTTCCAGAGAACGGTAAGAACGTATTTCTTACAATAGATATGGATATCCAGAAGATTATTTACGAGGAATTAAGTAAAGGGGTCTTAGAGTGGAAAGCAAAAATAGGTTATGTAGTTGTACTTAATCCACGTTCAGGAGAAATTTTAGGTATTGTGGATTATCCTGATTTTGACCCTGAACATTTTAAAAGATATAATGAGGAAAGATATAAATTAGGAGCAATTAGTAATGAATTTGAACCGGGTTCTGTTTTTAAGCCTTTAATAGGAGCCAGTGTCTTGGAAGAAAGACTGGCTCAATTAACTGAAACAATCCCAACCGGACCGGTTTTTATCATAGGGAAAAGAAGAATTAAAGATGTACATGCAACAGATAGGTTAAGTTTTGCTGACGTATTTATTCATTCCAGTAATATAGGAGCTGCGCGCCTGGCATTAAGGCTTGGTGCTAAGAATTTTCATAACTATGCTGTTTTGTGTGGCCTTGGTTCAATAACTGGGATTTCTTTGCCCGGAGAAGCGAATGGAAAATTAATGAGTGAAGGTAAATTAACAGAGCTTACTCTTGCAAATAATGGTTTTGGACAGGGTATTGCTTTGACAGCTTTACAGTTGGCTCAAATGTATACTGTATTTGCTAACAATGGGGTTCTTTTAAGACCTTTTATAGTAAGAGGAACAGGTGTAAACGGGATAGACAAAGAAAGGAAGTCCTTTTCAAGAAGGGTTTTTAGTGAGCATGTAGCAAAGGTTATGAGTGAGATTTTAATGGATGTTGTTGAAAAGGGAACTGCTAAAGGAGCAAGGATTAAAGGTGTTGAAATATGCGGGAAAACAGGTACAGCACAGAAGCCTATTCGTAATATTGGCTATTCTTCTGCCCATCTTGTAGATTCTTTTGTTGGATATTTTCCTAAAGATAGTGCAGAGATTTTAATTGTGGTTGTTATTGAAGAGCCTAATCCTCCTGCTTATGCAAGTCAGGTGTCAGTACCTGTTTTTAAACGTATTGCAGAAAGAATACTATTATTACCATATTACAGGAGATTGAAAAATGATTTATAAGTATGCTTTCGGTATTCAGGAGATAGAGTATGCTTCTTAAAGAGTTGATTAAAACAGATTACAAACTGTATAATGTGAAGGAGAATTTATCTATTAAAGGGTTATCCACAGATTCCAGAAAGATTAACAACGGATACGTCTTTTTCTCTTTAAAGGGAGAAAAAAGAGACGGCAGAGATTATATAGAACACGCGCTTAAGAGGGGAGCCAATCTGATTGTTTCTGATAATTATATTGAGAATATACCACTAATTTTAGTAAATGATATACAGGATGCACTTTCATACATGAGTATGAAGTTTTATAAAGAACCACAGAAGCTTTTAAAAATAATTGGTATAACAGGCACAAATGGTAAAACAACAACATCCTTTTTGATAAAACATATTCTTGAAAAAAGCTTTAAGGTAGGTCTGATAGGAACAATTCAATATTTTGATGGAGAAGAGTGGACAGATGGGGTCTTTACAACCCCCAGTCCTCCTATCCTATATAACATTTTAAATAGGATGGTTGAGAAGGGGGTTGAATATGTTGTTATGGAGGTTTCTTCTCATAGTCTTGCTTTAAAAAGAGTAAAGCATTTGAAATTCTTAAGGGCTGTTTATACCAATCTAACTCAGGATCATCTTGACTTTCATAAAAGCATGGAAGATTATAAGAATACAAAGGCAAAACTTTTTAAAAATCTTACTGCCAATGGTGTCTCAATAGTTAATCTGGATGATCCGCATGGTGAGTTTTTTTCAACTCTTTCAAAAAATGTTATAACGTATGGCCTTAAAAGAGGAAATATAAAAGGTAAGGTGCTGTATAATGGTATTTCAGGACTAAGATTGGAGATAGAAGGCGAGTTTATTTCAAGTAATCTTGTAGGAGAGTATAATGCATACAACATACTTGCTGCTTATGCGACAACAAGGAGTTTAGGTCTTAACAAAGAGAGCATAAAGAATGCGTTGGCAGAAAGCATAAGAGTGAGGGGAAGGCTTGATAGTGTTCCCAATAAAAAGGGTATTGGTATATATATAGATTATGCACATACTCCTGATGCCTTAAAGAATGCAATTGTTACTGTAAGAAACATTACAGATAAGAGGGTTATTACTGTTTTTGGTTGTGGCGGAGATAGGGATAAAAAGAAAAGGCCTTTGATGGGGAGCATTGCTAAAAAGTTAAGCGATCTTGTATTTGTTACGAGTGATAATCCGAGGACAGAAGATCCTTTAAAAATTATTGAAGAAATTGTAAAAGGGATTAATCTGGATAATGTAAGGGTTATTGAAAACAGGAAAGAAGCTATTTATGAAGCTATAAAGGAGGCCAGAAAAGGCGATGTTGTTTTAATCGCAGGCAAAGGACACGAGAGCTATCAGATAATAGGAGAGAAGAAATACCATTTTGATGATTATGAAGTCGCAAAGGAGGCAGCAGATGGAATTTAGTCTTAAGGAACTTGTACAGATACTTAATGGTAGATTATACAATGATGAGAATATACAAGTACATGGTGTTGAGATAGATTCAAGAAGAATTAAAAAAGGAGATGTTTTCTTTGCTATTAAAAGAGAAAAGGATGGGCACGATTATATTCATGATGCGTTTAATAAGGGTGCTGTGGCTTTTGTAGTTGAAAGGCCTGTTAACACTCCTTTTCCGTATATCATAGTTGATAATACCTTTGAAAGTTTTTTAAATCTTGCAAAGTATGCAAGGTATAGTTTCAAAGGCACAGTCCTGGGAATTACAGGGAGTTTTGGTAAAACAACAACAAGAGAGATGCTCTATAAGGTTCTTGCAAAAGATAGTAAAGAGGTATTTCGTTCAGAAAAAAATTTTAATAATATTTATGGAGTAAGTCTTACATTACTTAATAATCCTTATAAGAAAGGCATACTTATTGTGGAAATGGGGATTAGCGAAAAAGGAGAAATGGATAGGCTTATAGATATAGTAGAACCAGATATTGGAATTGTTACAGGTGTTGGGAGTGTTCATGCTGAAGGTCTTGGGGATAAAACTGCAATTGCCGAGGAAAAGGTAAAGATACTTAAAAATGGTGGCAGTATCAATGCAGATGATGCCGTTTTGAGAAAATACGTTGGTAAGGATATTATTGGGTTTGGATTAAACTATGGGACTTTTAGACCAGAGGCTTTTAATTGCTCCTCAAGGGGGTGCAAATTCTGGTTTAATCAGCAGGAGTATTGCTTAAATAGTTTCAGGAAAGGGATACTAAGAAATGCCTTTGGGGTTATGTCGCTACTTGTTTTACTCGGTAAAGATATTGATAAAATAAGGTATTTAAGGGATTTTAAACTTCTTAAGGGAAGAGGCCAGATATTAAGAGGGAAGTTTTCCGTGATTGATGATTCGTATAACGCTTCTGTAGAGAGTATTCTGGATGGGTTAGAATCACTGTTTTATTTAACAGAAAGAAAAATTTGTGTACTTGCTCCTATGCTGGAACTGGGGGTATACGAAAAGAAAATGCATAAAGAGGTATCATCTTATGCTGCTCAATACTGTGATAAAGTAATTTTTATAGATAAAAAAGGGATTTATCCAGATAATGGAAAAAGTATCCATGTTAAAGATATAAATGAGGCTTATCAATGGTTAAGAAAGCATGTAAAAGCAGATGATTATATCTATATAAAAGGCTCTCATGCATTTAATCTTAATGAACTTATAGAACTTTTAAAGGAGGAATTGTGATATTTTATCTTCTATATCCTCTAAGAAAGGTTCACGTAATTTTTAATGTGTTGGGGTATGTAACATTTAGAGCAGCACTCGTGTTCACTATATCCTTACTATTTACAATGTTTCTGGGCCCATTGTTTATCAAGCTTGCACGCACGTTATCTTTTAAAGAACATATATCTGAGGATGTTCCTGAAAGGCATAAGAAAAAAGAGGGGATTCCGACAATGGGTGGCCTTCTTATAATTTCCGGGATACTGCTCGGGCTTTTGTTAGGGGCTGAATTTTTAAACCGTTCCGTACTTGTGAGTATGTTTGTTATATTGGGATTTGGTATTGTGGGTTTATTTGATGATATTTTAAAAAGCAGAAAAGGGAAGGGTTTCAGTATTCCTATTAAGTTTGGGCTTCTTTTTATTATTACTGCAATCGTAGGTTTATATATAGTATTTTACCCATTTAATAAACAGTTGGCCACAAGCACCAATTTGCTGTTTTTTAAAAACGTTGTTATTAATCTTGGTATTTTTTATATTCCTTTTGTGATGTTTGTAACTGTTGGCTCAGCAAATGCAGTTAACTTCGCAGATGGTCTTGATGGATTAGCTGCAGGGCTCTCTGCTATAATGTTTGGTGCATTTGCAGTTCTTGCATATATTGTAGGGCATTACTTCCTTTCAGAATACTTAAATGTTATATTTATACCAAAGGTATGGGAGTTGACAGTTGTTTGTAGTGGTATGGTAGGAGCTTTATTAGGCTTTTTATGGTATAACAGTCATCCTGCAAGTATTTTTATGGGAGATACTGGTTCTCTCCCACTTGGTGGGCTTGCAGGTGCAGTTGCAGTAATGTTGAAACAGGAGATTCTACTTGGTATTATTGGCGGTGTTTTCGTAGTTGAGGTATTGAGTGTAATACTACAAATCATTGGCTTTAAATATTTTAAGGGGAAAAGAATATTGAAAATGGCTCCGATTCATCATCATTTTGAACTTAAAGGGCTTGAGGAATCAAAGGTTGTGATAAGATTCTGGATCGCTGGGATTTTGCTTGCTCTCATGGGGTTAGCAACCTTAAAGATAAGATGATACTTATTCTTGGTAAAGGTAGAGCGACAGGACATGTAATTGAGTACTGTGAGCATAAAGGTATTGAGTATGTTATACATGATGATAAGAAAAGCATAGATAAACATAGGTTTAACATAAAAGACAAATCTTTGATAACAGAGGTTGTAAAGAGTCCTGGTGTTCCTGAAACACACAGGCTTTTACAGTTATTTATAAAAGATTCTGTCCCTGTTATAGACGAAGTGGCATTTACCTTTAGAGAGCTTGGTTCTCCTTATGTGATTGCTATAACAGGAACAAATGGTAAGTCAACTACTACTGCTTTGATAGGGCATGTGCTTTCTAAAAAGTATCAAACCTTTGTAGGAGGCAATCTATATCCAGGTGAGCCTTTCTCAAAGGCTCTAATTGAGCGTGAACATGGAAGGGTATTTGAAAGGTATGTAATAGAGGTATCAACATTCCAATTAGAGTTTTCAGATGGTTTTTATCCAGAGTACGGTGTTATTTTGAATATCAAGGAGGATCATCTTAACAGACATACACTTGAGGAATATATATCATTAAAGCTTAAACTCGCTCAGTTGTCAAAGAAGGTGATAGTAAACTTTGATGATGAGCGTTTAAAAAAGCTTGTTATTAAGGATAATATTTACAATTTTTCTCTTTTCAATAAGGCAAATGCTTATATAAAAGACGGTTTTGTATATATTAATGGTGAAAGGTATTTTTCTTTGAAACATTTTAAACTACCTGGTATTCATAACCAGTCAAATCTACTGGCTGCTTCTATTGTATTTTTTCTGGAAGGGTTAGAGGACAGTGTGATTGAGCAGGCTATTGAAACGTTTAGCGGGTTACCGCACAGGCTTGAGTTTATTGGCAGTATTAATGGGAAGGTTGTTATTAATAATTCAATGTGTACGAATCCAGAGGCCCTTCTTGCATCTGTGTCTGCCTTTGAAAGTCCTGTAGTCTTAATAGCCGGTGGGCAGGAAAAGCAATTATCATTAAAACCTGTTATTGAGGCATTTAAAAAAGTAAAGGCAGTTGTTCTTTTTGGAGAGAATAAGGATAGGCTTGAAGAGATATTAAAGGATATTCATATCCCTTACAAGAAGGTAGATAGTCTGTGTGAAAGTCTTAAACAGGCATTAAATTTTGCCAGGAATACAGATACCATACTGTTTGCTCCTGGTTTTGCAAGTTTTGGAGAATTTAACAATTTTATGGAGAGAGGAGATGCATTCAAGGATTGTTTTAAAACACTCAAAGATTGATAAAGGCATGTTCGGGCTTATAATGGCGCTTGTGGGTTTCGGACTTATAATGGTGTTTTCCAGTAGCTTTTATCTAACTGTTAAAGGAGGTGAAATCGGTGATCAACTATTCTTTTTAAGAGAGCAGTTAATAAGGATTGGATTTGCTATCATAGCATTTTTAATAGGTTTTAAAATTAACTATAAGTTATACAGAAAGCTTTTACCTGTTCTTCTTTTTGTAGGAATTGTTGTACTTATAGTAACCATATTTACAGGGAGAAAAGCGTATGGAGCCACAAGATGGTTAAGAATAGCAACGTTTTCTTTGCAGCCTTCAGAATTTATAAAGCTGGTTGTGTTTATATATCTTGCTTCATTTTATGGCGCGCGAGAGCCTCAAGCACAGACATTTAAGAAGTTTGTTTTACCTCCTTCTTTTATTGTAGGGTTAATACTCCTTTTAATAGTTTTAGAGCCTGATCTTGGTACAGCAGTTATAATTGCGATTACAGCAGTTTTTGTGATGTTTATCAGTGGGGTAAAGCTCAGGTATCTTATAGGTATATTAATAGTAGGTTTTGTTCTCTTTATAGTGGCTGTTCTGGTTTTACCACATGCTAAGGCGCGCATAAGTTCTTTCATTTCAAATGGTAATTATCAGGTAAGGCAGTCGAGGATAGCAATTGGTTCAGGGGGATTCTCGGGTGTAGGACTTGGAGAGGGTAAACAAAAATTTCTATTTTTACCTCAGCCTCATACAGATTTTATATTTTCTGTTATTGGAGAAGAGCTTGGCTGGTTGGGGATTGTAGTGCTTACTGGTGTTTTTTTCTTCTATCTCATAAAGGGATTGGAACTTTCATGGAAATCTAAGGACCGATATGCTCAGATACTTGGTGCAGCAATTGCAGTTTCAACGTTTTTGCATTTTTTTGTTCATAGTGGTGTTGCAATGGGCATACTTCCAACAACAGGTTTAACATTGCCGTTTATATCTTATGGAGGTTCTTCTCTACTTGCCAACATGTTCGCAGCTGGAGTTCTTCTAAACATTGGTTCAGAAAGGAGAATAGCATGAGACTTCTCTTTTCAACAGGAGGTACAGGCGGTCATGTCTATCCGATTCTGGCTTTGATTGAAGAGGCAAAGAGTTCAGATATTGATATATCAGTTGTCCTTGGTAAGGATAAAAGAGATTGGGAAGGGTTATTTAATGATAAAACTTACACTATTAATGTTTTTCCTTTTTCCAGTAGAAGATTCAAGGATAAGATAGTGTCTATATTCAGGTTGTTTGCATCTTTCTTAAAGGCATTGAGTATTGTGAGGCATGTAAAACCCGATGGTGTCGTAATAAGTGGTTCTTTTGCTTCTTTTCCTGTTTTACTTGCGAGTATAGTGCAAAGAAAACCCTATTTTGTGCTTGAGCAAAACAGAATTCCGGGAAGAGTTGTGAGATTGGCTGCATTTAAGGCGAAAAGGGTTTTTACAACATTTCCTGTTGGGTTTAAAAATGAGTTGTTGACAGGAAACCCAATTAGAAAGTCACTTCTCAAATATGCTGTTAGTAAGAAGACAAATGAGATTGTTTTAATTATTGGAGGTAGTCAGGGTGCAAGTTATCTTAACAATCTTGCTTTCAGGCTTGCAACACATTTCAAGAACAGAACATTTCTGCTAATTAAAGGTAAATGGCAATTAAATATTGAGGATAGGCCCGGGAATCTTCTTATAAAGGATTATATTGATGATATTGGGACTTTCTATGCAAGGACTCATATAGCGATAGCAAGGGCTGGCGGTGGAGTAATAGCAGAACTTTTAGCATTTGGGATTCCTGCTGTATACATTCCTTTTAGGTATGCTGTTGATAATCATCAATACTGGAATGCCGAATTTGTAGAGGGTATGGGGGCAGGATTTTGTGTTCAAGAAGGAGATGATAACGAGGTGATTTTGAGGGTTAATAAGCTTTTTAATGAAAATGTTTATGAAGATATGCATAAGAAGGCGTTAAGCATTGCACGGCCACATGCTGCTTACAAGATTATTAAGGAGGTTAAAAAATGTTTGGAAGTGTAAAGAATATCCATTTTGTAGGGATTGGGGGCATAGGAATGAGTGGTATTGCAAAGGTGCTTTTTAACCTCGGTTTTAGCATAACTGGCTCAGACATTTATGAGAGTGAAACAGTAGTTGAGCTTGAAAACATGGGTATAAAGGTTTTTATAGGGCATAAAAAAGAGAACGTGAGAACTGCTCACGTAGTTGTTTACTCTTCTGCTGTTAAAAGTGACAATCCCGAAATAATGCAGGCAAGGAAGCAGGACATTCCGGTTATAAGAAGGGCAGAGATGCTTGGAGAATTAATGAGGTTTAAATACAGCATTGCAGTTTCTGGTACGCATGGTAAAACAACAACAACATCTATTGTATCTCACATGTTGAAAAAGACAGGTTTTGATCCGACCTCTATTATCGGAGGTAAAATAACAAATGGGAGTAATGCCGGGATTGGTAAAGGTGATTATCTTGTAGCTGAGGCTGATGAGAGCGATAAATCTTTTTTAAAACTTTATGCTTCCTCAATAATAGTAACCAATATAGATGCAGATCATCTGGATTTTTATAGGGATTTAACAGCTATTAAAAAGGCGTTTTTAGAATTTATAGAAAAGTTACCGTTCTATGGGGTTGCTATTCTTTGTTATGATAGCGATGGAGTAAAGGATATTATTCCTTTTATAAGGCAGAGAAAAATTACATACGGCATAACAGGAGGAGATATTGTTGCGTATAATATTGAAAAGATTCCCTGGGGTCATAGGTTCAATGTTAAATATAAGGAAAAAGAACTTGGATCATTTGTTTTAAATGTTCCTGGCATACACAATATTGTGAATACACTTGCAGCAATAGGTATTGGTTTAGAACTTGCTATTCCAATAGAAGCAATGAAGAGCTCAATACAAAGCTTCCCAGGTGTTTCAAGAAGACTGGAAATAATGGGTAAGACTCGAGATATACTTATAATTAATGATTACGGACACCACCCAACAGAGATTAAAAGCGTTCTTTCTACTTTAAATGAGGAATTTCCTGATAGGAGGAAGGTTGTTCTTTTTCAACCTCATAGATATACAAGAACTCATTTTCTTCTTGAAAAATTTGGGATAAGCTTCACCGGCGCTGATTACGTTGTTATTACAGATATTTATTCAGCAGGAGAAGCTCCGATCCCAGGAGTTTCAGGGGGGGATGTTGCCCGTAAGGTTCTTGAAACACTTGATGTAGATGTTGAGTATTTGTATGGTTTGGATAAGGAAAATATCGCTCATAGATTAAAAAATATACTTAAGCAAGGGGATATTCTAATTATTCTCGGTGCAGGAGATATATGGAAAACTGGAAAAAGGCTTTTAGAGATTTTGTAATAGAGAAAGGTATAGATTGTAAGGAGGATTTTTCTTTAAAGGATTTTACAAGCTTTCGTATAGGTGGTAGGGTCGATTTCTATATAAATCCTTTTAAATCTCAGATAAAGGAGGTTTTCAGTTTTTTAAAAAGTAATGCAATTCCTTATTTTATACTTGGAAATGGAACAAATGTTCTTCTCCCTGATACGCACATAAAAGGGGTATTAATAGGGAGTAGGCATCTATCTGGAATAAAAATTGATAAAGACGAAGTTTTGTCGGGGAGCGGTGTAGTGTTAAGAGAACTTGTTAGTTTTAGTATCAAGGCTCATCTTACCGGGATTGAATTTCTGACAGGTATTCCTGGTACTGTAGGTGGGGCAGTTTTTGTTAACGCTGGTGCATTTGGAAGTTCTATAGGTGAATTTGTTGAATGGATAAGACTTTATGATATTAAACAGGAAGATATAAAAATAGTTAATAGGAATAATTTAGTTTTTTCATACAGGCATAGCTCATTAAGGGATGTCTTTATCATTGATGTTGCATTTAAGCTTGAGAGAGGTGATAGAGAGATATCAAAAATGCGTGTAAAGGAATTTGGCAGAAAAAGAAGTCATTTACCTACTGAACCTTCAGCAGGATGTATATTTATTAATCCGGCATTGGATAGTGCTGGTAGATTAATAGATAAAGCAATGCTAAAAGGCATGCACGTAGGAGATGCGTATATTTCAGAAAAACATGCAAACTTTATTGTAAATAAAGGCAATGCAACATACAAAGATGTTGTTGAGCTTATAGATAGGATAAAAGAGGAAATATTTAAAATCTATAACATTAAACTAAATTTAGAAATATTTTTATTTAAAGAAAGTAAAGGAGGTATCTATGAAGAAAGGGGATAGGATTGTTGGCATTGATTTAGGGACCACAAAAGTTGCAGTAATTGTTGCAGAAATAGATGAGAACGGTAAGGAAATAATTGTTGGATTGGGACAGAGTGAATCAAAGGGTATGAAAAAGGGAAATCTTGTTAATATGAATGAGGCGACAGAAAGTGTTGCAAATGCCATTCAGGAGGCGGAGAAGATGATAGGTGACAAGATTAAGGCAGGCTTTGTTGGTATTTCCGGGAATCATATAGAATCACGTATTGGAAGAGGGGTTGTTTCTGTTTACAAACCCGGAAGCGAAATAACAGCAGCAGATAAAGAAAGGGTTATAGAAATGGCTAAGCAGATAAATCTTCAGGCTGATAGAGAGATTATACATGTGATACCGGTAGAGTTTATTGTAGATGAACAAGAAGGTCTTTCAAATCCTGTAGGGATGTTTGGGCAAAGACTTGAAGTGGTTGTTCATCTCGTAACAGGTCTTGTTAATTCTGCAAAGAATCTTTATAGGGCTGTAGAACGGGCAGGAGTTAGTGTGATTGATCTTGTTCTGCAACCTCTTGCTTCTGCTTTTGCAGTCCTTACAGATGATGAAAAGGATCTTGGAGTCGCTCTTGTAGACATTGGCGGTGGTACAAGTGATATAGCAATTTTTAAGAATGGGGTTTTAAGGCACACAGAAGTTATAGGTGTTGGTGGTGAGTATGTAACTAATGATATATCAGAGGTTTTACGAATAAGTAAACACGAGGCTGAAAGAGTTAAAAGAAAGTATGGAGTTGCAATTATAGAGAAAGCTGATGAGAATAATGTGTTTAAGGTAAAGGAGGCAAGCGGTAGAGAGAAAGATGTTAATCAGAAGGTGCTTGCTGAAATAATTGAGGCGAGACTTGCCGAGATACTTTCTTTTGTTAAAGATAAGTTTGATAAAAAGGATCTTACCTATCTTATGCCAACAGGAATAGTCTTAACCGGAGGATCAGCGAATCTTTTAGGAATGGAGGAATTGGCTGAAAAGGTATTTGATGATATTCCTGTGCGAATAGGTATTCCTTCGAATATGGGCGGACTTACGGATATAATAGAAAATCCCATGTATGCAACAGGTGTTGGACTTGTAAAATACGGTATTGAGAGGAGTTCTTTTGATGGCTTACCAGCTTCAAATTCAAGTGATAGACAGATTTTTAAAGCTATCATTGAGAAAATGAAGAGATGGGTAGGAGAAATTTTCTAAAAAAATAAGGAGGAATTATGTTTAATATACCAGAAAATAATAATTTTGGAGCACAGATTGCAGTTCTTGGTGTTGGTGGGGCAGGGGGAAATGCCTTGAGGCATATGATTGAGATGGGTCTTGAGAATGTACATTTTTATGCCTTAAACACTGATTTACAGGCTTTGAAGTCTACAAAAGCGGAGAATCAGATTCAGTTAGGTCCTAATTTAACAAGGGGATTAGGTTCAGGCGGGAATCCTGAGATTGGTAGAGATGCAGCTAAGGAGAGTACAGATATAATAAAGGATATTTTAATGGATAAGGACTTGATCTTTATAGCTGCTGGAGAAGGGGGTGGTACCGGGACAGGAGCATCGCCTGTTATTGCAGAAATGGCCAAGGAAATGAATGTATTGACAGTGGCAGTTGTGACAAAGCCCTTCCATTATGAAGGGAGAAGGAGATTAGAAAGAGCGGAACAGGGTATAGAGTACCTCAGGGAGTATACAGATACACTTCTAATAATCCCAAATGATAAACTTTTGCGTCTGGATGACAATGTTCCGAGTAGAGATATATTTAAAATGGCTGATAACGTGTTATATAAGGCAGTAAGAGGTATAAGTGATTTAATTACAATGCCAGGATTTATTAATCTTGATTTTGCAGATTTGAAAACGATTATGACAATGGGCGGTAATGCTATTATTGGTGTCGGCGAAGGAGAAGGAGTAAATAAGGTATCACAGGCAGTTGAGTTAGCGATTCATTCACCGCTTGTTGAGGATTATGATATAGGCAGAGCAAAAGGCATTCTTTATAACATTACAAGTGGAACAGATATAACTATGTCAGAACAAAATCAGGTTTCCGAAATATTAAACGAGTATAAATCAGAGGATGCTGAGGTTATTATGGGGCTGGTTTACGATGAGAGTATGGAGAATCAAATAAGAATTACACTTATTGCAACAGGTATTGATCAGGACATAAAATCAAGTATAAAGGAAAAGGAAAAGAAAGAAAGAGATTTTCTTCTCCCTCCAATCAGGGAAAAAGAAAATATAGAGGAGCCAACAGTAAGAAGATGGAAGCTAAATAGTAAAATTGATGAACCTGAGGAGGAATAAAAAAAATTATACTTGACAATACAGCTATTATATATATAATTTAGCGTTGCGGGAGTAGCTCAGTGGTAGAGCATCACCTTGCCAAGGTGGGGGTCGCGGGTTCGAATCCCGTCTCCCGCTTCTTTTGTATAAAAGAAAATTATTTTCAATATAAAATATATAAGAATAAAATCATCATAGAACAACGTATAAACTTTTTACACACTATGCTGTAGTATACAATTTCTCAATTATTAACATTTAATCTATAAAATCTATAACTTGACAATTTCTTTTTTGTGCATATAATCTTTTGAGTCATTAAGGAGGTAGAATGAAAAAAATTTTTATAATAACAGCCTTCCTTACCACAACTCTCTCTGCTAAATATGTGGGTAATGGGCGGTGGGGGTCTGTTCCTGTTGAGTATGATGGTATAATAAGATAAAAGTTGTGCTTAAGGAGTGGTTTGTGATGGGTTAGGGGATTGTTTTTATTTATAACCCGTATAGACATGTCTATTTTGTTTTACAAATAAATATTATATATGGAGAAAATAATGAAATGTAAAAATTAGTTATTTGCCAAGCATCATCCCTGTGATGTTATTCATTGTCAGGTCTGTTATATCCTTTTTTATACTATTAATATATTCAGAGGAGTATTTATGGTAAAGTATTTCTTCTAACTCCAATACATTTTGTTTAATTTCTTCATCGAAGCTTCCTGTATTTTCAAAGTTTTCTTTGAGAAAAAGTAGTATTTTGAGAGCTTTATCAAGTTTTTTTTGAAGAATGAGCTTTTTAATACCGACTATCAGAAAACGCGCGGAGTCCTGATCGCTTTCTATATATTTAAACAATTTTTGGGTTTGTTCAAGATAATAATTTATTTTGTCTACATTCTTAAGTTGGGCATAGATTTCTGCAAGGGTTAACAGATTTGTTAATTCGTTTGCTTTAATTCCTATTTCATGGAAAAGACCAAGTGCTTCCTCAATATATCCAGATGCTTCATCATACTTACCCTGTGTGTTTTTTATCAATCCTATAGCAGACAATACAACAGCCAGTCCTCTCTTATCACCCAGTTCTTTTCTTATTTTAAGAGCTTTTCTGAACGTATTTAAGGCTTCTTCTAACTCACCTTCCATCTCCAGTAAGTAAGCAAGGGATTGTAATTCATCTGCTATCCTTTTCTTGTTCCCTATCTTCCTATTGATTTCAAGACTATCAATGAATGTTTTTCTGGCTCTATCAATATCTTTTTTCTTTTTATAAACTTCTCCAAGATTTCCGAGAACTAATCCCTGTGTCCATAAATCTCCAATCTCTTTTGCTATTTCTAAGCTCTCAAGGAAAAGTTTCTCACATTTATCAATAGCATTTTCTGCAAAATAAACTCTTCCAAGGTTGTTAAGGAGGAGAGCAAGTTCTCTCTTTAATCCTATGTTTTCCAGTTCAGGTTTGATCTCTTCATAGTATCCCTTTGCTCTGGATAAATTCCCCAGCAATGAGTGTATGTTCCCTATGTTTATCATGAGAAAAACTCTTAGAACATCCAGATTCTCTCCCTTTGTTATTTCAAGTGCTTTTTCATATAGACGTAGGGCTTCTTTAAGATACCCTTTTTTCCTTTTTACTACACCCATACTGTTGAGGCACTGAGCAATACCATATTTGTTCTTATTGGTTTCTGCTATTTTAAGAGCCTTATTTAAAATGTCCTCAGCCTTTTTATAATCTCCTGTTGAATGTAAAACATTGGCAAGACCTGTAAGGCTACTTATTTCTTCATAGAGATCTGTATTAAACTTTTTAGTTTCTATGGCTTTTTCAAAATAAGTTTTAGCCTCTTTGTATAATCCTCTTCTGAAAAGTAAAGAGGCTACTTTATTATAAAGTTTTACGAGTAAATTTGAATTATTTAGACCTTCATTTTTTATTTTTGCTATGGCATCTTTTAATAACTTTTCTCCTTCTTTGAGTAATCCTTTAAGACGATGAAACTGGTACACAGGATTGATAAATTCTTCTAATTTTTCCAGGAGACCTTTTTTTAGAATATAATACCAGGCTTTTCTTACATTTTCTATTTCTATAC
>JALVRC010000150.1 GCA_027025255.1 Caldifarciminota bacterium | reverse complement strand
ACCGTATAAAGAGATAGTAAAAATTGCGTGGATACTCATAGGAGTTGGCATAGCAAAACTGATATCTTCTTTTTATCCTTCTTTCAGGGCATATATTAATTTATTGTTTGAATATATTTTAAGGAAGAGATATTTTTCTTATGTTTTAAGAAAGGATTATACGTTTTACCTTAAATTTAAAACAGGTGACCTTGTCACAAGATTTACAGATGACCTTGCAGACTTTCCAAAAATTTCATGGTTTTTGTGTTCTGGAATTTTTAGAGCATTTAATTCTTTAATAAAGATAATTCTTTTTCTTGTTGTTATGTTTTTGCTTAACTGGAAACTTACGCTTTTATCTATAGCTCCTCTTCCATTGATGATAATTCTTTTTTACATAACTTCAGAAAGGCTTTATAAACGCTTTAAGAAAAATCAGGAGGCAATAAGTGAGATAAACAACCAGCTTGAGATGAGCTTTTCAGGAGCGAGAATAATCAAAGCCTTTGTTTGTGAGGATAAATACAGAAGATTTTTCAAAAAGGCACTGGATAATAGATATAAAGCAGAAATGAAGGTTGTAAAACTTAATACGGTCCTCAATATGATATACAGATATGTTGATCTTTTTGCTCAGATAGGAGTAATTGTTTTCGGGGGTTATATGGTTGTAAAAGGTGAGATAACCATAGGAACGTTCTATGCTTTTTACAGTTATCTTTCCATGATGATTTATCCTATACTTGATTTACCTCAGCTGTTTGTTTCGGGTAAACAGGCTTTTGTTAATATAGATAGACTGGAGGAGATAAAAAAATATCCTCAAAGTATTCCATACATGAAGAATAGAGTAAATATTGATACTGTGGAGGAGATAGAATTTAAGGATGTTGATTTTTCCTATGATAAAGGCAGGATACCTGTGTTGAAGGGATTGAATTTTAAGGTAAAAAAGAAAGAAAAGGTTGTAATTATAGGACCTGTTGGTTCAGGAAAGTCAACAATTCTTGGCCTTTTAACAGGGATTTTACGGCCTGATAAAGGGGAAATACTGATAAACAAGATACCTCTTGATAAGGTTAATCCTATGTATCTTAGAGAAAAAATAGGGTTTGTTCCTCAGGATCCTTATCTTTTTTCCGGGAGTATAAAAGACAATATACTCTTTGGCAGGGATGATGCAGATGAGAGGTTTTACAGAAAGATTATAGAAATGGTTCAGATGAAAGAGGAGATAGAACGGTTTAAGGAACAGGATAGAACAAAGGTAGGAGAAAGAGGACTGAGTCTCTCAGGAGGGCAGAAACAGAGACTTGCTATTGCCCGGGCTTTAATACGTAATCCTCAAATACTTATCTTTGATGACATTACTGCCAGCCTGGATGCTGAAAATGAACATAAGTTATGGCAGGAAATAAAAACTCTTTTTAAAGACATAACATGTTTTGTTGTTTCTCACAGATTATCCACTATTCAATACGCTGATAAGGTAATTTTTTTACAGTCAGGTATGGTTGTTGGTTTTGGTAAACATAAAGATTTGTTTGAGAAACACCCTAAATACAGGGGATTTATAGAAAAGCACTATATGTAGCCTATGTGAAGAATTATGAGCGTAGTATTTTTTAATAAAGGACACATTATTGATATGTTAATTAATTTATAGGTTAAAATTCCTCACCAGGCATATTCTTGACATTTTGTATTTTTTAAGTATAATTATTGTTATGTTTATAAGTAAAAATAAACAGAAAAGGCATTGGAGATAAATCTATGGAATTAAAAAAAGGAATTTCATTTTTCGGAGTTTTTAGTATCGCCTCTGGTGCTATGATTAGTTCAGGTGTTTTTATTTTGCCCGCTCTTGCCTATTCTCAAGTGGGTGCTGGGGTTTTTATTTCATATTTTATAGCAGGTTTGCTTGCTCTGATTGGAAGTTTTAGCATCATTGAATTGGCAACAGCTATGCCTAAGGCTGGCGGTGATTATTTCTTTATTAATAAAACATTTGGGCCTATGGTTGGAACTATATCCGGTTTTATGGGTTGGGTTGCTCTATCTTTAAAAAGTGCTTTTGCTATATTTGGTATTACTGAGATAATTTTTTTATATACTGGATTTAGTCCATTAATATCAGGGTTAATTTTATGCCTTTTTTTTGTTGCTATTAATATTATAGGCGTTAAAGAAGCCGCTATATTGCAATTTGTTATGATAATTGTGTTACTATCTTTAATGCTTATCTATGTTTTTTTTGCTCTTCCTAAGGTTCAATCAGCATATTTCTCAACTTTTATGGATGTTGGAATGAATAAAATTCTAATTACATCAGGTTTTGTTTTTATCTCTTTTGGCGGATTGTTAAAAGTAGCCAATATTTCTGAAGAGGTAAAAAATCCCAAAAGAAATATACCACTTGGTATAATTACATCAATTATAGTGGTAACAATTTTATACACATTAATTACATACGCTATAAGCGGGACTTTAGTTCCTTCCGTGCTTAAGGCCTCCTTAACCCCTGTGGCAGATTCTGCAAAATTGATTATGGGATTAGGAGGTTATATAATAATTATTATCGCGTCTTTACTTGCCTTTTTTACTACTGCAAATGCAGGTATTATGGCAGCTTCAAGATATCCAATGGCTTTAAGTAGAGATAAATTGTTACCCCGACATTTAGCATTGGTTAATAGGAGGTTTAAGACCCCTACATATGCCATTATAATTACCGGAATAATAATTTTTCTCTCTTTGTTACTTCCTCTTGAAATGCTTATAAAAGCAGCTTCAACCATTATACTTACATCTTATGTTTTAACTAATTTGTCAGTTATTATTTTTAGAGAGAGTAAGATAATAAATTACAAGCCAAGTTTTAAAACACCTTTTTATCCGTGGTTACAGATATTTTGTATAGTGTTATTCACTTTTTTTATTATTGAACTTGGGACAGAAGCTATTGAATTAAGTCTTGCCATTTTATTGATTTGTTTTAGTATATACATGTTTTATGGTAGAAAGAAAAAAAAGGGAGAATATGCACTGTTACATTTATTAAAAAGAATTACAGACAAAAAATTATTAAAGACAACACTTGAAGATGAATTAAGAGAAATACTTATAAACAGGGATAACATTGAGCAGGATAATTTTGATAATCTTATTAAAACTGCAGTTATTATTGATATAGAGGATGGTATAGATTTTGAAACGCTTTTAAATAGAATTGCTAAACAAATATCAAAAATAATAGATATTCCAGAGCAGAAAATTATCTCACAGTTTTTAGAAAGACAAAAAGAGTCAAATACAGCAGTATCAGATTTTTTAGCTATTCCCCATATAGTAATTGACGGGTCAAATAAGATGTTTTTAACGATTGTTAGAGCTAAAGAGGGCATTAAATTTACAGAAAAAGAGAATGATGTTAAG
>JALVRC010000149.1 GCA_027025255.1 Caldifarciminota bacterium | reverse complement strand
GAGCCAGTGATATCTTTAATATATTTCTTGGCTTTCTGAAAAATATTAAAACTTCTTTAGTCCCTGTTAAAACATTTGATATTTATTTAATAAAGCTTATGGAGAATGTAGGGATTTTCCCTGATTTACATAGATGCGGTATATGTGGTTCTACCCATGTTAATAGTTTTAGACCTCATGAATTTGTAGTTGTTTGCAAAAAATGTTATAATAAACAGGTTGATGATATTAAATTGTTAGAGTATATGTTAAACCCTTTTCATGAAAAAAGGCCCGATAGTATGGATAGAATAATTATAAGAGGTTTATCTTCTTATGCGTTGGATATGAAAAAAATTGTAGGTAAGTCCAAGATTTATGCAGAAAACACTTTTAAACCTTGAGCCTTCTTTATAAAGACCATATAGAGAAATTCCTGTGTATATGTTTATTTTTCTGTTGTACTTAAAAGCAATGGAAAAATCACTTCCAAGCATGTCCGGATATCCACCGAATAATCTTATTATGGGAGTATAGCTTCGGAAATCCTTACTTAATATTATATATATTTTTTCAGGATAAATACCCCATAGATCTATTCCAGTAGCTATGTCTACGTTTTTCTGTTCAGGAAGTTGCATCTTGAATCCCCAGGAGGCATAATTTAAAAGATATAAAGGTTGGTATTCTATACTGTCCTTGAACATAAAAACTGGAGTAGAAAGAATTATTGAGAAACCAGGACGTCTTGTCGAGGCAGGGTATCCGTATTCAAAAGCTATAGCAGTGGTAAGTGTTGGAATAGAATAATTATATTCTCCTTTTTCAATAATACGTGGTAAGAATGAATAATATGTAATTATGCCCCCATTAAGTCCGTCGGCAACTTTAGCCTTTTGTAAGATGGGACTACAGCTGACTAAAAAAAGTATAATTAAGACAGATTTATGTCTCATTGTTATCTCCTTTTTGTAATTTTAGTCCTGGGAAATTTTATAGACAATCCGAATACAATTTCTATATGACTTTCGCTCTTTAATAAAAGATCATCGTATCTTTGAGAAAGTTGTGCATAAACATTTATCAAGCGTATTATTTCTACTCCAGTTAAGAAAAAGGAACCAGGGTATCGAGCATTATCTAAATAGTAGAATTTTTCTCCAATACCCAAATAGCAATACAGGATGTTCCTTTTTAATGGCTTGCCTACAATAAATTCAATTTTACTAAAATTCAAAAGAGAAAATTCAATATTTAATCCTAAATCAATATACCTATTCCTTACAAAAAGAAGATGAAGAGTTTCATAGAATCTGCTGAGATAAGAAGGATAAGATAGATGTGCAGACAGATATACTCCCAATCCAAGTGATCTTCTGGTAGCAGGATAAATATATCCACCATCTAAATTAAAAGTATAGTATAAAGATGTAATATCCTCTCTTAAGTAAGATATGTAAATACCAGTTTTAATGCTTATGCCCTTTTCATTGTAAACAGGGTGTAGGACAAGCAAAAGTATGTTTATCATTTAATCCTTTCTAAAATTTCAATATATCCTTCAAGAACATTTTTGTGCCCTTTCCTAAATCTATCTTTGTCTAAGATGGTTTTATCTTTTATGTCCCATATCCTACATGTATCTGGTGATATTTCGTCTCCTAATAGTATTTCGTTATTAGCAAATCCATATTCAAGTTTCATGTCAACAATTATAAGATTAACGTTCATAAAGAATTTTTTTAAAAGAGTGTTTGTTTTTAACGCATTCTCTTCAATCTTTTCTATCGTTTCGTCTGGCAATATTTTCATTGCTTTAATGTGTGATTTATTAATTAAAGGGTCTCCTAATGAGTCATCTTTTAGATAAAACTCAACTATTGGAGGTTTAATCTCAGTATTTTCTTTAATCCATGTTCTTTTTAGTATTGAACCTGTGGCGATATTTCTTACTACCACTTCAAGAGGAATCATATCAAGTTTCAAAACCTCCATTTCATTTTTCCCACGGCTTTGTATATAGTGGTTTTTTATTCCATTTTCTTTGAGGTATGTGAAAATTATAGCTGAAATTTCTCTATTTATAAAACCTTTGTTTATAATTTCATCCTTCTTTTCGCCGTTAAAAGCAGTTATATCATCTTTGAACCTTTGAACAAGGATATCCTTTTTTTCTGTTTCAAAAAGTATCTTTGCTTTTCCTTCATAGATTTTTTTCATTTATTCCCATCCTTTTATAAATGTTATTTATGTTTTTAAGGTAACCTTTTATATCTAAATGTTTTTTTAACTCGTCTGAGGTAATTATTCTTTTAATTTGTTTATCATCAAGTAAAAGTTTAAGAAAAGATATTTTTTCTTTATGTGAAACCAACGCATATTTTTGAACGAGTTTGTAAGCAGTTTCTCTTTCCATCCCTTTTGAGATAAGTAAAGAGAGAAGCTTTTGGGAAATATAAAGCTCATTCATCCCTTTAAGATTGTTTTCAATGTTTCTGGTATTTATAACAACATCAGAAACAATCTTTTCAGTGAGTTCTATAAGATAATTAAGAATATGAAAGCTATCCTCAATTATTATTCTTTCCACAGATGAGTGAGAAATGTCTCTTTCCCACCATAGGGGTATATTTTCAAGTGAGGGAATTGTAAAGGAAGAAATAAGTCTGGAAAGGCCAGAAATACGCTCTGCTATTATTGGATTTTTTTTATGAGGCATAGCTGAAGACCCTGTTTGCCCTTTCTTAAATGGCTCATGGAGCTCATCAATCCCATCTATTTGAGAAAGTCTTATAAAATGGGCGAATCTGTCGAGTTCTTTTGATATGATTGCCATTGAAGATATTAATTGAGCAATTCTGTCTCTTGGTATTACCTGTGTAGCAACCGGTTCAGGAGAGAGATTAAATTGTTTTAAAACACGCTTTTCAATTTCTGGTGAAAGGACAGGATATGTTCCTACGGTTCCTGACAATTTTCCAACTCTGCATTCCTCAAGTGCCTTTTTCAGGAATGTACTTTCTCTTTGTAAGGCAGAAAAGAAAGATAAAAATCGTAGCCCAAGTGAAGTTGGTTCTGCTCCTCTCCCGTGAGTCCTCCCCAATATAGGAATATGTTTGTATTCAATTGCCTTTTCTCTGAATAAGTCTGTAAGTCGCTTTAATTTATTTAATGTGATTTTGCCAGCTTGAAGAATCTGTATAAAAAGCGCAGTATCCATAATATCTTGCGAGGTTAGTCCAAAATGGAGATATTTTTTAAGACACGGAAATTTTCCCCACACAGTCTCAAGAAAACTAACTACTTCATGGTTATTTATTTTTTCTTTTTCAGTTACTTCTTCTTCAGTTATAGAGTACGGTTTTTTTATGCATTTAAGATCCACATCAATGGTATTTGATGCTTTTAATACCTTAAGGACAGCAAGTTCAATTTCTAACCATATATTATACTGATTTTTTACAGAAAATATG
>JALVRC010000148.1:5083-10311 GCA_027025255.1 Caldifarciminota bacterium | reverse complement strand
TTGTCTTTGTTATTGCTTGCCCTTACCTGAAAGTATACAAGTGTTGCATGTTTAGTTGTGTCATGCCAGGAAATATTGGTCCAGACGACCTGAGCTCCTGCATCAAATATAGGAGAGATGAGCTCCCCAGGGCTTTTGAAATGGTCAAAGAAATCCCACCAATCCAGTGAAGTACCTCGATTGTGATTCGAACTTATAAGGTCATATAAACCATTTCCGTTTACATCTGCAACCTGAATATCACACGAATAAGGATAGTCCGCAAATTTCCTATATGCGAAGTTCTGGAGACCATTATTTTCATACCATCCCAGAACTCCACCGGAACCACCATTCCAGAATGATTGTATTATATCCATATCTCCATCATAATCAATGTCTATAACCACCACTCCCTCAGGATTATGTGTACCATCTGATGGAGGATCAATAGCATGCTCTAACCATGAAGATGCATTACCATTGTTCTCCCACCATACAGGATGATCAGAAGAAAGATTAGCTGTTACAATATCAAGATCTCCATCTTTATCAACATCATTAACCCAATCGTATCTGTTATTGTAACTATTAAGTATATGTCTTGAAAAACCAGGCTCATTACCAGATACATCTATCACATTTTCAAACCAGTAAGTTCCATGTGGTGCCGTAACAACAAAATCAATGTCTCCATCTCCATCCAGATCGCCTCTATTTATCCTTCTTGCAGAACCGTTGCCATCATCTCCTATTAAGTGATGTACAAAAATTGTATTATCTGAGGAATTTTCAAACCAGTGTGCATTCCCTGCAGAAGGAGAAATACTATGAAACCCAGTTGAAACCACATCTATATCTCCGTCGTTATCAAAATCTTCTGCACATACCTGATGATTATTGGGGGCATCTCCTATTTTTGTTTTATATGAAAAGTTCCCATGCCCATCATTCAGAAAAAGGACCACAGAATCTTCATCACCTTCATGAGGATTATGATCACACACAACCATATCCAGATCTCCATCTCTATCAAAATCTTTAAGGTCATATCCCAGATAATGTCCTGTACTTGTAGTATAAATAGTATGGTATGATGTAAAATTCCCAACGCCATCATTTTCATACCATCTGATTTTATCATCGCCTGCAAAAACCACATCCATATCTCCATCTTTATCAATATCACCAGGCTCAATTTTTTTATCCCATCGGGAGGTCATATCACCAATATGATGCTGTGTAGGATTAACATTTATCTCAACATCAAGACTTATCCTGCCCCATTCATAAAGGTAGTTGATGTTTGTAGAGCTTATAAACTTTATGCCTGCATCTGTTTCCCAGTTAGTCTGAGAAGCCTCTACTATGAGATTAGCCTCCGCTCCTCCATGCCAGTCCGTCTGTTTAAAAACCTTTTGCGCATGGATAAGATTTACTCCCAGCAATATTATTGTGCATAGTGCTTTTTTCATTTATACCTCCTTATATAATTTTTTTCCCAGTATCTGTTAATTACTAAACAGATTTACACAAACAGTGTATAAATTGCTGTTTAACCATCCGTTAGAATGGGAAATGACTAAAGTCTTTCAAACTTCATATCCTCTGCAGCAGGCCTTCTGGGTAAACCAGGCATCGTCATAATGTCCCCGGCATATACAACAAGAAATCCAGCGCCCAAACTTGCCTTTATATCTGTTACCTCTACTGTAAACTCTGTAGGCCTTCCTTTAAGTTTAGGATCATCACTGAGGGAATACTGTGTTTTTGCCATACATATAGGTAATTTATCCCAACCTCTTTCTTTAAATCTCTCAATTTTTCTTCTTGCCCTTCTTGTAAAATGAACTGCACGGCCTCCATACACCTTTTTTACAATGCTCTCAACCTTACTTTCTATTGAATCTTCAAAATTATACACGTATTGAATATTGCTTTTCTCGTCAGCAATACCTACAAGATACTCAGCAAGATCTATTGCTCCTTTTCCACCTTTTACCCATACATCAGAAATAAAGGCTTCAACATGTTCTTCTTTTGCAAGTGCTCTAATCTTTTCAATCTCTTCATCATCATCCTGTGCGTATCTATTTATAGCCAGAACAAAGGGCACATTGAAACGTTTCAAATTTTCAATGTGTTTTTTTACGTTTTCAAAGCCTTTCACAAGTGCATTAATATCTTTTTCAAATGCATTCTTTCTATTAAGGCCTCCCTGCCATTTTACTGCTCTAACGGTTAAAACAAGTACAACCGCATCAGGAGGCTTCATTCCTCTTTGTCTTGAAACAATATCAAAGAACTTCTCCCCACCAAGATCACTCCCAAAACCTGCCTCTGTTATAACATAGTCAGCTCTCTGCATTGCAAACCTCGTTGCGAGAATTGAATTCGTACCATGAGCAATATTGGCAAAAGGCCCAGCATGAACAATTGCAGGACTGTTCTGTAGTGTTCTTACTAAATTAGGTTTTAATGTCTCTTCAAGGAGTGTTGCCATTGCTTCATTAACATTAAAACTTTTAGCAAAAACAGGATTATCATCCATATCCTCAGCAACAAAAATATTTGCCAGACGCTCTGTTAAATCTGAATAATCATTTGATAAAGCTATAATAGCCATTATCTCAGATGCAGCGGTTATTTCAAAATGGCTTTCTCTTGCTATACCGTTTGTTCTACCAAGACCTATTACTGTATCTCTTAATGCTCTATCGTTCATATCCATAGCTCTGTTCCAGAATATACTGTTTACGTCAATTTTTAACTTGTTCCCGTGATATAAATGATTATCAATTACTGCAGCAAGCAAGTTATGAGCTCTCTCAATAGCAGGTATGTCACCTGTAAACAGAAGGTTTATACTCTTTTCTGGAATAAGACTGGCTTTGCCCCCGCCTGTGGCTCCACCTTTTACTCCAAATACAGGTCCTAATGAAGGTTCTCTTAAAGTCACAATAGCCTGTTTACCAATTTCATTAAATGCATCTACAAGACCTATTGATGTTGTAGTTTTCCCTTCACCATAAGGAGTCGGATTTATTGAAGTAACCAAAATCAACTTACCATTATTCTCCCCTTTTATAGCCTCAATTTCAATCTTTAATTTACCTCTCCCACATATCTGAAAATCTTTTTTCTCAAGACCGAGTCTTTTAGCAATTCTTAGAATTTTTTCCATACAATATTATCCTCAAAATTATTAGTTTGTCAAGGGATAAAATTCTTATAAACAAAATTTCTTGACTTCCTTACTTTTATGAGTATAATTTATTATACAAAAGGAGGTTAAATGAAAAAGGCTTTTTTGTTTATAATTTTTTTTATAGGTTGCAGTGATAATACGAAGGTTGTTTTAACTACTATTTCTCCACTCTATTCTATTACCTCATTTCTTCTTAAGGACCAGATTGAAGTAAATACACTACTTCCTCAAGGTGCTTCTCCCCATACGTATGAACCCAGGCCGAAAGAGGCTATGGATATTGAACAATCTAAACTCATAATAGCCATTGGCGGAGGACTTGAGCCCTGGATTGATGCCTTATTTAAAAATAAACAAAAAAGCAATATATTATACCTTTTTGATAGCCTGAAAAAATACAATAAGATACCAGCATATAGTAAAAATCCCCATATATGGCTTGACCCATCAATAATGAAAGACATTGTTGATATAATCTATAATAATCTTTCTAAATCAAATATTGTAAAGGACAAAAAACTTTTAAAAGTCCGCTACAATCAACTCTTAGATTCTCTAACTTCCCTTGATGAAGAAATTGATTCCATGCTTACCCCTGTTAAAAAAACAAGGGTAATAGTTTTTCATCCTGCGTTTGCATATTTTTTCAACCATTATGATATAATTATCTCAGGAGTAATTATTAAATCACCGGGAGCAATGCCAATGCCTAAGGATATAGAAGACATTGAAAAAAACATAAAAAAATTTCACATTAACGCAATCTTTTCAGAACTTCAGTCTCCTTCTGATGCAGCCAAAACTATTTCAAACGCCACAAATACTCCATTGTATCAACTGGACCCCATTGGTAATAAAAAAATTTCATACTTTACTTTAATACGTAACAATGCAAGAATTATCAAAGCTGCACTCACTCAATGACAAATACTTTTATAAATGTTCATGATCTTTGCGTTTCTTTTAATAATAAACATATTCTTGAACACATAACCCTTGACATTCAAAAAGGTAGCTTTAATATAATAATTGGGCCTAATGGTGGGGGTAAAACAACATTTATAAAATCTCTTTTGGGACTTATACCTTTTAAGGGTAAAATACTTTTTAACAACCTGCCTATTAAAAAGTTTTATGAGGATAAAGGACTTATAGGTTATGTTCCTCAAAGATTCTGGAAACATGCCAATTTCCCTATTACTCTTTATGAACTTATAGATATGGGGCTTTTAAGGATTAAATTAACAAAAAAAGAAAAAGAGAAAAGAATTTTATCCATTGCAGAGGAGCTTGAAATAAAAGAATTTTTAAAAGTTTCTGTGTCTACTCTTTCTTTCGGACAGATACAAAAAGGATATATTGCTGCTGCGCTTGTTTCAAAACCTGACATACTGATTCTCGATGAGTGTACAAGTGCACTTGACCCTGCATACACTTTAAAAATCATGGAAACAATGGTTGAATATAAAAAACAATACGGTATGATAATCATAATGGTTTCCCATGATCTTTCCTTTGTTCCTGCATATGTTGATAATGTAATATGTATAAAAAAGCATCTTGTATGTCACGGTATACCTGCCAAAGCCTTACAGCCTGAAAATTTAAAAATGGTATATGATACTGAACTTAAACTTATTCTACATACACATACCTATAAGGATAATAAATGAACTTTCTCGTAAATGCCCTAATAGCGGGAACATTAGTCGGTATTGTAACCGGGTTATTTTCACTATTTATAAAGGTCAGGAAAATATCCTTTTTTGGTGTTGGCATTGCACATTCTCTCTTTGCTGGACTTGCTATCGGCTACATTATTGGGATTTCACCTTATCTTAGCGCCTTTTTATTCTGTATAGTAATTTCCCTTATTCTTTATGAAATAAAACAGAAAATAAATGAGGATGCATCTATAGGTATAATATTTTCCGTATCTATGGCTATTGGGATTCTTATTATTTCTCTTCAGAAAACTTATACAGTAAACCTTATGGGTTTTTTATTTGGGAGCATCCTCACAGTTACAAGGCTTGATATC
>JALVRC010000148.1:0-5073 GCA_027025255.1 Caldifarciminota bacterium | reverse complement strand
TCTTTATGCTTTTTGTATTAACCGTTATTATTATCATAATTTTTATGCTATTTTACAAAAAATTTGTTTTTATTTCTTTTGATATTGAACTTTCCAGAGTCTACGGGATAAAAGCCCACATTATTGACAGACTTTTCTTTGTCCTTATAGGTATTATATTATTTATGGGCATTAGAGTATCTGGCATAATTCTCGCATCAACGCTTTTGATACTTCCTGGATTAATTACAACACGTTTGTTCAAAGGTTATAGAACGATAATACTTTCCTCCATTATAGGGAATGTAATTTTCATCATAGGAGGGCTCTTTCTGTCAGTACTTTTTAATCTGCCACCAGGACCCGTTATAATCGTTACAGAAGCAATAGTTCTTTTTTTAGTCTATATCTTTACAAAAAATTAAACCTTAAACCTGAAATTTGCAATATCTCCATCTTTCATTATATAATCCTTATCTTCAAGTCTCATAAAAGGTTTAGCACGAGCAATGCTACCTGCCTTAATATAATCCTGCCATGAAATAATCTCAGCTTTTATAAATCCTTTTTCAATATCTGTGTGTATAACACCAGAAGCCTCAAGTGCCTGTGTCCCTTTTGAAATAAGCCAGGCTCTTGTATCTTCTTTTTTCACTGTATAGAAAACCTGAAGTGAGAAAGCATTCCAGAATTTCTCATTTAATTTATAAAATAAATCCTCCTCCGGGAGGGAAAAGGATACGGAAAATTCCTTTATCTCTTCTTTGCTTAACTTCCTTTTCTCCAGTTCCCAATCAGGCAACAATTCAACATGTGGAAGGGAAAAGATAATATTATTCTGTTTATAGGTAGACTCAGAAGAAGAAAGAATAATCAGTGCAGGATAAGCGCTCAATAGACCAAGTCCTGTATAAATACCCTTATGTACATGTATCTCTTCCATATCTCTTAAAGGCTTACTTAAAGCGAACTCTTCCATTTTCTCCAGGATAGTTATTGTGTGTTCTATATCATCCCTATCCTTTTTAAATTTTGCCTTTAAAAGGCTATTCTTCAGTGTCTCTATTTGTTTTTTTATAATCCCCCTGTCCTTTTCAAGTATTAAATGGTTTATCCTTTCAAAATCTTTAACTGGCTCAGGATCAACACCCTGAAATGGAAAATTTCTTAAAACAATAAAAAGTGCCTGAGCTGTTTTTATCCGGGACAAAGTATGGGCATTTTCAACAGCACCATTGGGCTCAAATATATAAAAATGGGGTAGGGTTGTTTTTATAAGGTCCTCATTCTCTTTTAGTATCTCCATGCGTTTATCCGGAAATGTTAACGTAGTATAGAGAGCATTGTTCTGCTCTCTTATCCCAGCATTTGATTGCATAGCAAGATATTTTACCACTGTTGTCTTGCCTGAGTAAGGAAGTCCTAAAATGCCAATGTTCATTTGATAATGTTTGCAGGAACTTTCTTGTTATATACATCAATTATACTTTGTACACACATCTCTGCCATTTTACTCCTTGTTTTATGAGTAGCGCTTCCAATATGAGGAAGAACAACAACATTGTTTAAAGCCAAAAATTCCTCCCTAACATCAGGTTCATTTTCAAATACGTCCAAACCTGCACCTTTTATATAACCTTTTTTTATTGCTTCTATCAAAGCCATCTCATCAAGTACTCCACCTCTGCCTGTATTTATTATGTAGGCTCCGTTTTTCCTTGAAAATAAAAACTCTTTTGAAATAATGCCTTTTGTTTCATCATTCAAAGGTAGGTGAATAGAAATGTAATCAGCTTTTTCAAATATCACCTCAAGAGATGACTTTTTAGCTCCAATCTCTTTTTCAAGAACAGGTTTCCTACTTCTGGAAAAGTAAAAAACATTCATATCAAAACCTTTACTCATTAATGCAAACCTTGTTCCAATACGTCCAGCACCTATAACCCCAAGAGTAGCACCATAAACATCATCTCCTAAAAACAACGAAGGAGACCAGCCTTTATAAGCTCTTTTCTCCATTAATTTTATCCCTTCTTTTATACGCCTTGCTACTGAAAAAAGAAGAGCCCAGGCTATCTCTGCTGTGGCATTTGTTAAAACATCAGGAGTATTTGTAACAACAATACCTTTTTTAAAAGCGTATGCTACGTCTATATTATCAATACCAACAGCATAGTTTGCAATTACCTTTAGAACTTGAGCCTTATCTATCAAATCTCTATCAATTTTATCTGATAAAAGCGAGATTAATCCAAATGCATCTTTTATTTCATTCTCAATAAAAGCTCTTTGTGCTGGTTTATCCTCTTCCCACACAACAACATTAAAATATTCCTTTAATTGCTCAATAGCACGCTCGTTTATACTTCTTAAAACAACAACCTTTTCCATAGGCTAATTTTATGTTGTTTTACGGAAAAGTCAAGAAAAAATTATTTCTATGTAAATGAAAAGTGCTTACAACCCTTTATTTGAAACATGCTGTTTAAAGCAAACAAAAAACAAAAAAACCTAAATATAGCATACAGAACTGAATATCCTCTGTATATACACATCTTTTTCCCTTGACTTTACTGTATTTTTAAGTAAAATTCTATATGGAGGTGAATAATGATTGTTTTGTTTTTTTTAGGTGTTAATCTTCAATTTATTGGAGAAAGATACCTCAATTCGCATAACTTTAATGATGTTGCTTTTTATAAAAAGATTAACTATATTGGACTTAATAATAAACAAGTATTTGCTTATATTTATAAAATTAATAATATACTCAACCCGAAAGCTTTTAGTCATGCCCAATATAACGAATGGGCAACAGACAGATTTTTCACTGTTATTGTAACAACTGACAGCACAAAATCCCCTATTATGGAAATGCACAATACCCTTCCTCCTTCAATAGTCAATCTAAAGAAAGCAAAAGAACATTATTCAGACTATAATTATATTGGATATATGTATATTATCCCATATTTGCAAGGTTTTATGTTTTTAAAAGGCAAAGATACTATTTTTGTAGATGGATATTCTCTTTTAAAGATAAATATTTCGTTTGATGAAAATACCTATCACTTTTCCTTAATACAAAATGATCCAAGATGGACATCACTTAAAGAAAAGAGCTTTATGACTATTGATTCAAACTATATTTCAGATGTCCCATTTGCCTTATGGAGCTATGGGTGTTCTCCTACTGCAAGCTCTATGGTATTAATGTACTGGGACAATGAAGGGTATGGTAAACTTGTTGATTATTACTTTGACAGGTATGACAATGTAATGCATATGACACGAACCAATCTTCCCAATATACAGAAAGAACTTGCAGAAAAAATGTATACTGATAGTATGCATACAGGAGGGACTAATGTGGATAACATTGCTCCTGGAACAGACAGAGCAGCTAATAACATCAATGGATACAATTTTTCAACAGGGAAAGTCTATGGGAATGAGTCTAACTCTTATGGCTGGGAAACAATTACAAATGAGATAGATGAAGGAAGGCCCTTTAACTTCAGTGTACTTAATTACTGGTATGGAACCCAGGTAATTAATCACTCAACAACTGCTGTAGGATATGTTATAACTGATAATCATGATTCTCTTGTAATCCTACATAATACCTGGGATAGTGGGGAACACTTATGGGAATTACATAACACACATGCTTATGGCAGTTCTATAAACTATATATATCCAACACAACCAGGTGGAGAAAAAACTGGCACAGTCAATATTTCAACTTTCTCTTTTCCTTCTTATAAAGGATTAAAATACTTTCTAAAGCTTGGCTATTCAGTACCAAACAGCAATATGAAAATATATGAGGCACTTAGCGATGATAAATCAAAATGGAAATTATTATACGAAGGAAAATCAATAAGTGAATTTATTTATACACCTGATACTGCTGGCTGGATAAGACTCAATGTTGAACTTATTAGCAATGGATTAATAGCAGCAGATGGAATAAGAGCAGCCTCTTACGTTGAAAAGAAGCCAGAAATTGAAAATCTATCGTTAAAAAAACACATAAAGCCCTCACTTACCAATCTTGATGATATGATTATAGGTACAAAAACCTATCTTGGAGGTTTTGGTTCTCTTTTTTCTGTGGAGGAAAAAGATGATTACTTTTATAAAGTAGTTGAAATAGATAGTATTTCTGCTTCTTTTTTAATAAAATATAATGACTTGCTATACGTATTTTCAAGATCTGGCAAATACAATGTATATAAAAACAATAATCTTGTTTTTTCTGGCGAAATAGGAAAACGAATATACAATGTTTTTTTGCACAATAATACGCTTATAATGTCCATACCAGGATTAGGCGGTAGACTCTACAAATTTAATAACGACAAAAGTATTGAACCTGTATCAGAGATTTCTTTAACAAGTGCGAGGAGACTAAGCATTTTCATGGATACTCTATATTTTTCAGCATTAAGCAAAGGGGTCTACGTTGTGGTAGAAAAGAATGACAGCTTAATCTGTATAGACACTCTATTGCCAATAAACTTGACAACTGTTTTTACTAAATCAGCATACGGTTCGTTTTTCATTGATGCGCAAGTACTGTTTAAAGGGGACTACAATAACCATACAGAGATAAAAACTATAAAATCCCCTCTGGATTTGTATATATCTTCCTATTATCTATTTGTGCTGGAAGGAGATTGCATGGAGATTTTTAATATTAAAGATAACAGTGTACAAAGAGTAGCCTATATAAAGACTGGTGGGAACATAAAAAAAATAGAGTTAACTCGTAATGGAATATATATGCTTGATGCTATGAAAGGGATATATCATTTATTAATGCACGGACAGGGAAATATTAGTGAATTAAGTCATGATATTTATACGTATCAAAAAGGTCTTTACATTTTAAACATTCCTTATGGTTCCTATATTGAAATCTATGATGTTTCAGGTAGGGTAATATACAAAGGAAAAACTGCTTCAGACCAGTTATTTTTGAAAGAATTCAACTCCGGTATCTATTTTGCTGTAATTAAATATAAAGAACTTAAAAAGGTGATAAAATTAACTGTTTATTAAAGGCAAGTTTTCTTGACAGAGATTTCC
>JALVRC010000147.1 GCA_027025255.1 Caldifarciminota bacterium | reverse complement strand
ATTACTTCCTATATTTGCTGTCAATATAATAATCGTGTTTCTAAAATCTATTTTTCTTCCTATTCCATCAGTAATTTCACCGTTATCTAAAATCTGTAAAAGCAGATTAAAAATATCAGGATGAGCTTTTTCTATTTCATCAAATAGTACAACAGAATAAGGTCTTCTTCTAACTGCTTCTGTTAACTGACCACCTTCACCATAACCAACATACCCTGGAGGTGCTCCTATCAATCTGGAAGAAGAGAATTTTTCCATGTATTCACTCATGTCAATCCGAATTAAAGCATTCTCATCTAAAAAAAGAAATTTAGCAAGAACTCTTGCCAATTCAGTTTTACCAACACCAGTTGGGCCAGCAAAAATAAAAGAACCTATGGGACGTTTAGGATCTTTTATTTCTACCCTACCTCTTCTAATAGCAAGAGCTAAAGCCTTAATTGCCCTATCTTGTCCAATAATATACTTTCTTAGCTCTTTCTCAATCATAGTTAGTTTAGAAAATTCGCTCTTTCTTAAATTAGACAAGGGTATTGAAGTCCAGGAAGAAATAATTTCAGCAATATCTTCTTTAGAAACTGTAAAAATTCTGTCTTCCAACTCTGTTTTATTTATAATACTACTTATTTTACTATCCACTTCTTTAATTTTATCTCTAAAAATGGCAGCCTTTTCAAAGGCTTGGTTTTTTACTGCTATTTGTTTTTTATATAAAAGTTCCTTCTTTTTCTCTTCTAATTCTTTTAACTCAGGTAAAAACAGAGGATTTTTTAATTTAACGCTTGCACCTGCTTCATCTATAACATCTATTGCTTTATCCGGCAAATTTCGATATGTAATATACCTCTCTGTTAAATGAACAGCTGATTGAATTGCCTTATCAGTATATTTAACTTTATGAAACTCTTCATATTTCTTTTTAATCCCATTCAAAATCTCTATTGATTCGGAAATATTGGGAGGAGCAATATTAATAGGCTGGAACCTTCTTTCTAAAGCACTATTCCTTTCAATATACTTTCTATACTCTATTGGGGTAGTTGCACCTATACATTTTATTTCTGCCCTGGCTAAAGCAGGCTTAATCATATTAGATGCATCAACAGCTCCTTCACCAGCACCAGCCCCAACCAACATATGTATCTCATCAAAAAATAGAATGATGTCTTGATCTTCTTTTGCTTCTTTGATAAGTCCTTTAAATCTTTCTTCAAATTGTCCTCTTAATTTTGTGCCAGCAACCATAGCACCAATATCAACAGAAAATATCCGTTTTTTTAAAAGAGGAAAAGGGACCTCTTTTTTGGCAATTTTCTGTGCAAGACCTTCTACAATCGCAGTTTTCCCGACTCCGGCCTCTCCAATCAATAAGGGATTATTTTTCTTTCGACGGGATAAAATATGAATAATTCGTTCAATTTCTTTTTCTCTCCCAATAATTGGATCAAGTTTGCTTTCAATCGCTAATTGAGTAAGATCTATGGCGAATTTTCTTAAAGAGATTTTTTTTCTACTGTTAGTTTTATTTCTTTTTACTCCCAACAACTCTTTTATCATTTCATATACATCGTCGTAAGCAATACCATATGTAGATAACAGACGAGACGGTAAACTATCTTCATCTTCTAATATAGCTAAAAGTAAATGTTCAGGACCAACGTAATCGTGTTTGAAATCATTTGATATCTGGCCTGCCTTTCTGAAAACTTTTTTTGTATCCTCATCGTACATAATATTAGCTTCAGAGATGGATTTGTTTACAGGTGTAGAAGAAGAAACGATTTGTTTTTTTATGTCATCAATAGAAGCACCTAAATTTGTAATAATTTCTCTGACAAGCATGTCCTCATCTATCAAAGCTAAAAAAAGATGTTCTATGTCAACTCTATCATCTTTCGCGCTCGTTGCATATTCAAAAGCCTTCTTTACTATTTTCTTTAAGCTTATACTATATGGAGGAAGCATGGTAAATCATCATTCTTTTATGTCAACTATTTCAATCTCAGAATATAGTTCTCTATGCCCTTTCTTCCTTCTATAGTTTTTACGTTTTTTGTATTTAAAAACAACAACCTTTTTACTCTTTTTTTCATCTATAATCTTAGCTTCAACAGATACATTATCTATATAAGGACTACCAATATCTATCTTTTTATCCTTTTTCAATACTGATACAGTATCAAAAATTACACTATCGCCTGCTTTCTTTCCTAAATATGGGACTAATAATCTCATTCCCTTTTCTACCTTAAAATCAAACCCTTTAATATTTATAATAGCGTACATATTTATACCTCCTTTGTACAAGTGTGTTATTTATTAAGTAACGTATCGGAAATGGAATTTGAAGATTTAACTCCTGTTGTATCAGATATATTACCAGGAAGATTTACACTCAAGGCTTTTTGAACCTGATGCTTCAATTCTTCCTGTTTTTTAGTAATAACATTGCTTTTACCGGTAGATACCCCGCTTATAACCAGTAAAAATGATGTAAAAATAAAAATAGTACCAAGAATAGCAGTTAATTTTGTTAGGAAAGGAGCAACTCCTGATGAACCTAAAAGATTCTCAGCTCCTCCTCCACCACCAAAAACAGATGCCATACCTCCTTGAGTTCTTTGCTGTAACAAAACTATTATTATTAGAAAAATTGCGATTAAAACATGAAATACTAACAATACATAGAACAAAACTACCTCCTTTTTTTTACTATATCCAACATCTTCAAAAATTTATCACTGGACAGGCTTGCACCACCTATTAAAACACCATCAATATGTGGCATAGCAATTAAATCGCTTATATTATCGGGATTAACACTACCTCCATAAAGAATAGCTTTAACAGTAAAAGGTTTTTCTAAAGTTAATTGAGTTATATAAGAATGCATTTCTTCAGCAATATCAGGAGTAGCTGCCCTGCCTGTTCCTATTGCCCAAACAGGCTCATAGGCTAAAATCACTTCCTGGTTTATAAATTTTAACCCCTCCTCTATTTGCCTTTTGATAACCTGTTTACCTATATTCTTTTCATTTTCTTCCTTTCTTTCTCCAACACAAAATATAGGAATTATATCATGCTGAAGAGCAGACTTGACTTTCAAGTTAAGTATTTCATCTTGCTCATTTAAGATATGCCTTCTTTCTGAATGACCAATAAGAACATACTCCACTCCAAGCTCCTTTAGAAAAATAGGAGATATCTCTCCTGTAAATGCGCCACTATCCTTGTACCATAGGTTTTGAGAGCCTATCTTTATCCATTCAGGTTTAAAGCTCTGAGCAGAATCTATAGACGTATAAGGAGGGAATAAAATCACATCAATATCATTTCTATCCATAGTAAATGATGAAATTCTCACCATAAATTCCTTCGTTTCTTTTCTTGTCATATTCATCTTCCAATTCCCAGCAATAACTATTTTTTTCATCATTATATTATAAACATTTTCAAGGTATTGTCAAGGCTTAGCACCTTTTCATATGTATTATTTAACTTATCAAG
>JALVRC010000146.1 GCA_027025255.1 Caldifarciminota bacterium | reverse complement strand
TTATTATTCTATCTGTTTTTCATGCTTCTGGGATAATTAACTATCCAACTTTTGTAGATTGGCAAACAATTAAAACACTTTCAGGGTTGCTTATAATAACTACAGGATTGAAAGAAAGCAATTTTTTTTTCAATCTCTCTAAAAAGTTATTAATGAAGTTAAGAACTGAAAGAAGCATATCGCTTTTTATGGTTTTACTTTCAGCATTACTTTCAACGTTTCTCACTAATGATATAACGCTATTTATTGTTATTCCATTAACTCTTAGTTTGCAAGACATAGTAAAAAATGATATTATTAAACTGGTAATATTTGAGGCGTTTGCTGTTAATGTAGGTTCTACTCTAACACCATTTGGTAATCCTCAAAATCTTTTTTTATGGCATATGTGGAATATTTCCATTATAAAATTTATTATTGAAATGTTTCCATTGGTTATCCTCCTGCTTGGTATTCTTTTAATATTTACATTGATTGCATTCCCTAAAAAGAAAATAAAAATTTTAGAAAAGTCAAATATTGATGTAAAACAGAAAAGAACGTTATTTGTCTTGTCAATAGTATTACTTGTTATTTATATAATTTCTCTTGAGATAATACATGTGAGTTGGGTTTTGTTACTTGTGTTTGCAATTTTCTTTTTGTTTTATAGAAAGGTCCTGTTGAATGTAGATTGGCTACTTTTATTACTTTTCATAGTTATATTTATTGATTTTCATATTATATCAACCTTATCTATAACATCGAAAATTATGACAACAGTAAATTTGCATTCTAAAGGCAGCATATTCCTATTTTCAGTATTTATTTCTCAAATATTTAGCAATATGCCAACTAGCGTGCTTCTTTCAAAGTTTACACATTACTGGCGAGCAATAACATGGGGGGTAAACGTTGGTGGAAACGGTTTGATTATATCTTCTCTGGCTAATATTATTGCGTTGAGAATAGTAAGAACAAAGAAAATATGGATAGAGTACCATAAATATTCTATACCTTACCTCATTATAAGCGGAGTGATTGCCTATGCTTTTTTTTATAATTTATAGCTTCAATCAACTTCCAGATAACAACCGTTATATGATATTTATCCTTTTAGCGAATGTGAAGAAATATTTAATAAAAACAAGCGCAAAATGGTATTGTGATGAAAGATAAAAAAGAAATAGCAAAATTGATTTATGAAGAACTAAAGAAGGGCAATATTGAATCAACCTTAAATACAATTTTTAAAGAACTTGAAAATGAGAAAACAGATAAACTCAAATTTACAAAAACCCCTTTGTTAAATTCAATCGGGCAAGAATTGGCAAAGTTGTTAGTTAACGAAGATTGGAAGTTTAAGACATTGATGGATTTATGGAAAACTTCACAATATGGAATAGAAGATATAGATTATAGACTGAAAAGTCGAAGAGAAGTAAGGCGAATAATAATAGTATGTTTAGGGTCTCTTTCAAAAAGATATTATGAGGACGTCAAAAAATTTATAACTTTAATAGTAAGTGATCTACAGGATTGGGAAACTGTTGACAGCCTGGCATTGTTTGTTATTTCAAATTTAGCAGTTCAAAATCAAAAAGAATTATTCTATTTAATGGAGCAGTGGATTAAATCAAAAGATAAATGGGTCAGAAGGTTAGCAGTTGCTACAATTCCACCATATATAATGGCAAGAAGCAAAGAATCTGAAATATGCCTTGGTTTTCTTAAAAAAGTTATGAAAGAGGGGCATAAGGATGTCAAAAAAGCAATTGGCTGGGCATTGAGGGAGATAACAAAGAAGGATTCCAATGCGGTTTTTGAGTTCTTATTGAGATGGGCAAAAGTAGAGGATAAAAATACACGCTGGATAGTAAAAGAAGGTATGAAAAAATTACCAGAAGAACAACAAAAACTATTAAGATCTTTGATTGGTGGTTAATATGGTAAACAAAATTCAGGTAAAATCTATCTTAAACAAACATAAAAAGCGAGACGACTGGTTTTTAGATGATTATTCAGTAAATCCATATTCGGGTTGTTTTTTTAACTGTATTTACTGCTACACAAGGGGAAGTAAATACGGGGAAAACATGACGAAAACTTTATCTGTTAAGGTAAATGCTCCTGAGCTTCTGGAAAAGCAGCTTTCAAGGGGAGCAAAGAAAGGAGAATATGGGATCATTGCCCTCTCGTCTTCAACGGAACCGTATATGCCAATTGAAAAAAAACTGAAATTAACAAGGAGATTGCTTGAGATAATCTTAAAGTATAGATTCCCTGTTGAAGTAGCCACAAAATCAAGGCTTGTTTTAAGGGATTTGGATATACTGAGAGAGATTGATAAAAATGCAGTTCTACCTGCTGATCTAAGGGAAAAACTGAAGCACGGAGCAATTATCTCCTTTTCTATTTCAACTCTGGACAAGAAACTGGCTAAAATTCTTGAGCCTGGTGCACCTGAGCCTATGGAAAGATTGGAAACAATGAAAAAATGCAAGGAAGAAGGATTTTTTACAGGCTTAAACTTTATCCCTGTACTGCCTTTTTTGTCAGACTCAGAAGAGATGCTCGAGAAGACAATAAGAACTGCAAAAGAATACGGAGCGGATTTTATTTTTGTTGGTGGATTGACGCTATTTGGCAAAGGCACGACAGATAGCAAGACTCTTTATTACAAATTTTTAGAAAGGCATTATCCTGAACTTGTACCGAAATATAAGAGTTTATATAGAATCTTTTGGGCGCCATCAAAAGAATATCAAAAAGAACTTGAAGAAAAATCAAAGAGGTTGTGTGAGAAATATGGCATCAAGAGTGGGATTGTTTTATAAAAGAATGTAGAGAAGGTTTTTTTCCTCTCTATGCCTATCTTTTTGTAGAAGCTGAAGAGAATATTATAAAAAAATCAAACTCTAATGCTCCTGTACAATTAGCCATTATGAAGTAGATTACAGGTAGGTTATTTTTAAAGAATAACAGATACTTGACAAAGTTAAAAAAATTAGTATAATTACATCAATATGGAATAAAAGGGGATGATTAGATAAAATTAGATATCCTCTTGAGTTTATATTCCGTATTAAAGAAAAATTTAGAGAAAGGAGGAAAAATGAAAAAAGTACTGGTGTTTATAATCATAAGTGCAGGAATAGTTTTAGCAGCAGTACCATCAATAGTATGGAATAAAACTGCAAATACTGACCAATTTGACCTTGGGTACGCTCTTTTTGTTGATAATAGCAATGTGTATGTGGCTGCTGGTTCTGGTTTCAATATTATAAAATACGATACAGATGGGAATGAAATGTGGAAAAGGATAGATACCAATGGGACTGTTCTTGATATGACTGCTGACAATGATTACTTATATTTGACAGGGTATCTCACCCATCCTGAATATAATTTGAGGGTAGCAAAATTCAACAAAGATTCCACTCTTATATGGACGAAAGAGATAGAACTCGGCTACGATTCACCCGAAATAGGTTACGGAATTTGTGAGAAAGGGAATTATGTCTATATTACAGGGGATCTTCTTTTCAACCTTGATTATGATCATGCTCTTATTGTACTTAAATGTAATAAATCAGATGGTGATACGGTATGGTCAACAATGTTAAGACCTGCACCCGGAGATCCTTCAGCATCAGGAGCACATGGATATGCTATTTCAGTAGATGACAACTATCTATATGTTGTTGGATATATTGAGGACACTACAGGATACAAGGATATTTATCTGGTAAAGTATGATTTTGATGGTAATAGAGAATGGCTTAAAAGGTATGATTATACTGATGTTGATAGGGGAAGGGATATAACTGTTGATAATAATTACATTTATATAACAGGTCTGGTATCAAATTCGGATAGCACCTATGATATTTTGACTGCAAAATTTGATAAAGATGGAAATGAAATATGGGAAAAGACTTACAGTTCAGGTACTAACAAGGAAGAAGCAGGGCTGGGTATAGACCAGAACGATGATTACATATATGTTACAGGTTATGTGGAAGACAGTATAATAACATTAAAGTATGCAAAAGATGACGGTAGTGAAGTATGGCAAACCCTTTATAACAGCGGTTCTGGCAATACTGATATAGGACATGATATTTTTGTTAAAGGGGACTATTTTTATATTACAGGAAAGACAGGGAATACAGCACATACTTATGCAGATATAAGAACAATGAAATATCAGGAACAGGAGAATAAGTTGATGACTGTTCTTGCTCCCAATGGCGGTGAGGATTTAAAGGTCGGAGATGTCTATACAATAAACTGGAGCTATACAGGACCTATAGATAGTGTAATAATAGAATATAGAAATGAATCCACAAATTCCAGAGATACGATAGCAGTAGTGGAGAATACAGGTTCCTATGACTGGATGATTCCGGATACCCCCGGGGATTCCACAATAATTTTTGTCTCAGACAAAGCGGATTATAATAATGTAAGTGATAGTTCTAATAACTATTTTAAGATAAGCAAAGGAGGAAGTGTACAGGAAGAACCAATGGAGTTGAAGATAGAATTTAGTGTTAATGGTATAGTGCACCACTCTCTAAATAATGAAGATGTTACACTTATCATTTACAGAGTTGATGGCAGTGTTGTGGATGAGATGACAATTAGAGGAGAAGGTTCACTAAAGTTTGACATGCCTTCAGGAGTATATTTTATTGCTGCCAGGAGAGGAGAAGAAATCCTTTATAAGAAAATAACACTGATAAATCAGGAATAACAGTGTAGGATATTGCTTGCATAATTGTGAAGTATTCACCATAAAAAATAGGGATGTTGTAAGGAGCAAAAATAAACAAAAAAGAGGCACTATATTATTTTATTGTATTTTTATTAGCTTTATCTACAGGATGTGTAAATAAAGAGGTTGTGTGAGAAATACGGCATCAAGAGTGGGATTGTTTAGTAAATTCAGGACAGAATGCTTCACTGCTTCGCACTTTGCCACTATCTGGGTTATTTAAGGGTTTGATAGGTTTTACCAAAAGCTGCGCGGTTTGCTATACCTGCTTCAATTTTGCTGCCTGTCTGCGTGCTATTGCACTGGCTGAGAGCAACTTTGCATATCCTGGAATGTTGTGCAAAGAAAAATGCTTGACATACAGGTTTTTTAATGTACAATTATTTTATGTTTATAGGCAAATATGGACGAGAAGAGAAGGATGGATAGAGGACGAAACAGGGCATTTGAAATAAGACAATGGCTAAAAGGGAAAGAGATACTATGAAATGCGTTCAACACTACTGGTTACGGTTTATGCTTTTGGCTATTACTCAGGATTTCGCATATTCCAGAACGTTATGTGAAACTGGTCATAAAAAAAAGGAGATGATAGCATGAAATTAAAAGAGATAATAACTAAACTTCAAAAGATAGAAAGCAAAGGTTTTGTCCAATCAATGAGGCAGGGTCCTACAGGAATTGGGTATACCTTTGAAACTCTTTTTGGTGTAGATGAAAATAATATTCCAATTCCAGATATTGGGGGACGGGTTGAAAAACTATAAGGAGAGATTCCGAATAAAAGGATGCCAAAAAGAAATAGCCCGAGCAATAAATCAGGCGTAACAGGGACAACAATGAACTACGAGTATATAGTCATTTTAAGAAAGTCAGAGTAATATGCAAGGTTAGAAATATATATATGAGATAGATACATTTAGATGTAAGGTATACTCTTAAGAGAGGTATCTGAATGAAATGAAAAATAAGAGGAGTAAATCATGAATAAAACCGCAATATTTATAAATGCCTTTGCCCTTCTCTTTTTGATATTTGCATTCATAAGGGATAGGAAAAAAGCAAAGAAGGCGTTAACTGTAGCATTAAAATCTTTCTTCCGCATTCTCCCAACAGTTCTCATTATCATAATCTTAATAGGCTTGCTTTTGGGTTTTGTCTCAAAGAGCACGATTTCTAAAATCGTTGGTGAGCAGGCAGGTCTTGGAGGTGTTCTTGTTGTAGCGATGTTGGGAGCGGTTTTGCATATCCCTTCTCTAATCTCTTTTCCATTGGCAGCCTCGCTTATTAAGAGCGGAGCATCCATAACCTCTGTTGCAGTGTTTATTACAACCTTAACAATGATTGGAGTTGTAACACTTCCCTTAGAAATAAAGGAATTGGGAAAGAGGATGGCAATTCTCAGAAACGTGATAAGCTTTGTTATTGCGATTATAATTGGTATTATCATGGGGGTAGTGCTATGAAAGATAATGTTAAAGGAAAAGCTAAGCAAAAAACGCAAATAGTAAAGGATGTTATTATTCTTGGTATTACTGTAGTTATTGCGATAATTTTGCTATCAATCTTTCCTTATAAAAAAGAGGCAGTAGTCAGAACATCATGGGATTTCTTTGTTGAAATGATCTTGATACTTCCTGCTGTGATGGTATTGATGGGGCTTTTTAATGTTTTTGTCCCAAACGAAATGGTTGTAAAATACCTTGGTAAATCAGCTGGTATAAAGGGTGTTTTACTTGGTATTTTACTGGGGGCATTGCCCACAGGCCCTCTTTATGTTGCCTTTCCTATGGCTTCTGCTTTACTTAAGAAAGGAGCCAAAATATCCTCTATCATTGCCTTTCTATCAGCATGGGCATGCATAAAGATTCCCCAGGAGATGGTTGAGCTTCAATTTCTTGGAGCAAAATTTATGGCATTGAGGCTTATTTTAACAATTATCTTTGTTGTTGTAATGGGGCTAGTGATAGAGCTCTTAATAGCACAGAGCAATAGAAAACTTAAAAAGGATGGATAGAGGTATGAACGATTAGAGGAATGTGTATATCAAAGATACGCAAATCTATGCTTCATTTCCCTTGACCTTGTCGGGAAGAGTTTAATAGATTTTTTTCTTGACATTGCAGATACTGTGAGTATAATCTATGTGAAAAATTTATAATAAGGAGGTTAATCATGTTTTTATTGCTATTCTGTATCTTTGACGTTAACGGGAAGATAACGATTTATAAAGATTCCCTCATTAGAGAGATACAACCTTCTGTTTTTGGCTCTGGAGATGAAATAACCGAAGATTTCAGAGGTGCAGAAGTAAAAGATTTGATTAAAGAAACATCTCCATCCTTTTTAAGGTTTGGTGGGAATGCGGCTGAATACTACGACTGGGAAGGTAATGATTACAATGGGATATTCTATGTGGACATAGGGAATAGTATGCTTGCTGATAGTCTATTTTTTGGAACAGATAGTTTTTTAAGGATGTGTGAGGAGTTTGATATAGAGCCAATAATAGTTGTAAACTTTCAGATCAATGACCTATCAAAGGCTGCAAGATGGGTTGAGTACTGTAATGGAGATACAAATACAGAGATGGGTAAAATAAGGAAACAGAGAGGCCATCCTCAACCATACAATGTGGTATACTGGTCAATAGGGAATGAACCAGATATATCAGGAAGCAAAATGTCTGTAATAACATATTACAGACATTTTGGCAAACCATTTAATGAATGGAGTATAAATGATTCTTCTTTTGTCTCAAAAGAAGCATTTGCCACACTCTTCAAAAACTACGCAGATAGTATGAGAGCAAGGTCTCCAATTCCTATAAAACTATTCTTCTGCCTTGCTTCAGATTTATCATGGATAAAGCCTGTTCTTGAGTTGAACAGAGATAACATAGACTATCTTGACATACATTACTACCCTAATTTTTACGATGGTCCTACTTCTTCCAGTGTATACAGACAATGGCTATTCTCCATTGAAAATGGTTCTGAGTTCAAACCACCTTTCAAAGAATGGATAGAAGAGGTAAGGGATAGTATAAGAATGTATGAAGGGGATAACGATATAGCATTGACCATACTTGAATACAATGGCGGGTTTATGGCAACACCGGATAAATTGTGGTGGAATTATTATACAGGACTTTTTATAGGAGATATGATAGGAAGGTTGATAGAGGAGGACATTCCTATTGGTTGCATATATTCAATATACGAAGGCGATCCTGAAGAGGACAACTTACCTCTCTTTGGTATTATAAGAGGAGATACATTATCAAAAAGAATGCCATCGTATGTTCTGCAACTATACAGAGAAAACTTCGGTAAATACTTTATAAAAACAACCTCTGATAGAAAGACAGGTGGGCTTATAACCTATGGAAGTTTAAAGGAGAATGGAAATATAAACCTTATGGTAATAAATAAAAACCTTGATACTGCTTTTGTAATGGAAATTTCTTATCCAGGCTTTCAATCTCAGGGTATAGTGAGGATAAAAGAGATTAAGAATGATACCACAATACAAGCTCCATTCAACGGCACAAAGGGAATTATTGATTATGGCGAAATCCCTGTTGATTCTCAAAGATTTACCAATAGATTTGAACCAGGAACAATTACATCAATTGAAATATATACTTATCAGGGAATAAAAGAAGAAATACTCAAGAACCCACCTTTTACATCAGTATACAAGAATGGCAAAGTATACCTGAACTTCAAAGAAAGCGATACTTACCACATTTCAATATATGCTTTAAGTGGAGCGAAAATATGCGAAAAAACAATCAAAGGGAAAACGGGCATAATCCCATTAGACAGTAAAGGTATATATTTTATAAGACTAAAGAGCTATAAAGGGCAGGCTTTCAGAAAGATTGTAGTATATTGAGAAAAAATAACATGAAACCCGGAGAGAAAGCGTATAAACTCTGGATTGATTTTGGGAGATTTGGAATTAAAAAATCAAGTGTTCAAATAACTAAATTATACAAAAAAGAAGATTTGCTAAATAAACAAGTTGTAACGGTTGTAAATTTTCCCCAAAAGCAAATTGCTAATTTTATATCAGAATGTTTAGTTCTTGGTGTTGTTTTGGAAAATAATGAAGTTATTTTATTACAACCTGAAAGAAAAGCACCAAATGGTTATAGAATTTTATAAGGGCTTACGTGGGATTTTCACCCCGCTAACAATTGTCAAGGCTTTATTCGGTTCAGACCAACTAACAGTCGTTAAAAAAGAAACTCCTGCGAAATTCTCCAAATTTTTGCTTCGCAAACACTTCTTTTAAAGGCATATGTTATATGAAACTTTGAACTCCGTCCTTAAAAAAGGGAAAATATATATTAACAAAACGAAAGGGACAAATAACATGAGTGCAAGAATTTCAAAATCCGCAAATCCATGGAGGTTTTTTGCTCTTGCCCTTGGTATTTCCTGGTTTTTCTGGGTATGGGTTATACTGTTAGACTGGAATGTCTGGAGGTTCCCGGCAGTACTTTTCGGTGCTTTTGGATTGTTCGGGCCTGCAATTGCAGAAATTATACTTATCTTTTATGCTCGCGATAAAGAACAGTGGAAGGATTACTGGCAACGTGTGTTTGATATTAGACGGATTGGCAAAAAATGGTTTTTGGTAATCCTGCTCTGTTTTCCTGTGTTGAATGCTGTTGCCATTTTGATAGGCATTATTGGTGGCTCGTCTTTGCCAGAATTTGAAACAGCAAAAAACCTTCTATCTAAACCATGGAGCATTTTGCCGTATGCGATCTATATTTTAGTGTTCGGTCCATTGCCTGAGGAGTTGGGCTGGCGCGGTTATGCATTGGATGGACTGCAAGCAAGGTATAATGCACTTTTCTCAAGCCTTATTCTTGGTTCAGTATGGGCATTGTGGCATGTTCCTCTTTTCTTTATGAAAGGCACATTCCAACACGATGTTTTAAAATTCGCAACCACAGGATTCTGGACATACATCTTTGGTCCTGTAATTATTTCAATCTTGTTTACATGGGTTTACAACAACACAAATAGAAGTACCTTATCAGCGATACTCTTTCATTTTATGATTAATTTTACTGCAGAGCTCATGCCATTAACTGAACAGGGCAGGGTGTATAGCACAATATTGCTTTTGGTTTTAACATTGGGTGTAGTTTTTATTTATGGGAAAGAAACACTGAATCGGCATAACTTATAAGAGATTGTATTTCATAAGCATCCTTTTCCTTGACTTTGACAATATTTTATGTATTATTTTATGTTGCATGAGCATATAAGCAAGTATTAAATGGATGAGGCAAACGTCTCTTAAATCAAAATTTATCCTTTATGCAACAAAGTTAAGCATAAGGAGGTGATAAATGAAACAAAAGCAGCCAAAAAAGCTATATGTCAGAGCTGTGGTATGCCACTTTATAACGAAGATGATTTTGGCACAAATGCAGATAATAGTAAAAACGAAGAATATTGTGTGTATTGCTGTCAGAAAGGACAATTTACAGACCCGGATATAACAATGGAAGAAATGATCACCAAAATTGCAGGGAATACCTGCATCTCAATTTAAAGAAATTATAAAAGTTTTTATTCCAACATTTAAAAAAACTTAAAAGGTGGCGAAAGTAAAATCATTTCACTTTTTTTGAATATATGGAAATACGACATACAGAAGGAATTTATGGAATTATACTATAAGATTTAAGAAACAATGATG
>JALVRC010000145.1 GCA_027025255.1 Caldifarciminota bacterium | reverse complement strand
GTATATATATATACTGTTGCTTATTATTTTACTTATTTTAAGTGCTGTTTTTAGTGCTTCTGAAACAGCAATGTTCAATATAAAACCTTCACTGATTCATGATGAAAAATTAAAAACTTCTTTAAAAGACATTCCGTCTAATTTGATTACAATTCTTACTGGTAATTTGATTGTCAACATTTCTGCTTCAAGTATATGGACAATGATAGTTACCGGTATCATAGATATTTATAAACTAAATCCGGCTTTTACTTTATCTTTATCTTCTTTATTGATGGTGGTGATGTTACTGATTTTTGGAGAAATTACACCGAAATTGATTGCTATTAGAAATTCTGAGAAAGTTTATAAAGTTTTTCTAAGGCCTTTAAAATTTTTCAATTTTATTTTGAAGCCTTTAAATTATCCGCTTATATTATTAGGAGGGTTATTTAAAAAAGAAGTACAACCTTTCCCTACAGATGATGAACTAAAAACACTTATTACTTCTGCAAAAGAAAAGAATATTATCAGGTCTGATGAGGAAAGTATACTCTGGAATCTTCTTGAGCTTGATGAAAGAACTGTAAACGAAGTAATGACACCAAGGGTTGAGATTATAGCATTTGATTATAAAAAGCACATATTTGAGATTATTGATACGGTAAAAAAAACCGGGAAGAGTAGATATCCAGTTTATGAAACAGATATTGATAGTATAGTAGGGGTTATATACATAACAGACATCATTCTTGCTCGTAAAAAAATGCTTGTAAAGGATATTATGAGAAAACCCTATTTTATCCCTTCTACAAAAAATCTCTATACTTTATTTCAGGAACTTAGAAAAGGTGATACTCATATTGCTATTGTTGTTGATGAATTTGGTGGGACGGAGGGATTATGTACATTAGAAGATGTATTGGAAAGTGTTTTTGGCGAAATTGATGATGAGTTTGATAAGGTTGAAAAACCTATAAAGAGGCTTACAAGGGGTAAATATATTGTTGACGGAGACATAGATATTAAGACGCTCAATAGAATTTTCCCATGGAAATTTGAAGAAATAGAAGAGGAACGTTTAAGTGGTTTTTTACTTATGGTAGCTGATAGAATGCTTAAAGAAAACGATATAGTTTTATACAAGGGCATTAGTTTTAAGATATTAAAGATGGATGGGAATAAGATAGAAAAGGTTAAAATAGAGATAAAACATGATTAGTATATTTGTTGGCATATTTTTTATATTTTTGCAGGGATTTTTTGCAAGTTCGGAAATAGCATTTGTATCCTCAAATATGTACAGAATAATGCATTTATTTAAAGCAGGAAAAATCAATAAAAAAACATATGAATATGCTAATATTGATAGAGAAGAGCTTTTAATCTTGATTCTTATTGTTACAAATATTTGTGTAGTGGTCTCTTCAACACTTTTTTCAAGGTTTTTTATCGGAATATTTGGTAGTAATGGTGTTATTTACGCAATTGTTATTGTTACGTTGTTGGGCTTGGTTTTTGGTGAGTATTTACCAAAGCTTTATAGTTCCCAGAACCCTGAAAAAATTGTAATTAAAACAGGTTATATATTTTACATACTTTCGTTTGTGTTTTTCCCGATAATTAAGTTTATTAGATTATTTAAAAAAGACTCCAGGAATAGAACAATAGAAAGAACACAACTTGTTGCTGCTTTTAAGGAAGGAGAAAAAATTGGGAGTATCCTTAAAGGTGTAAGACAGATGGTTGTTAATTTGTTATACACAGAATCTACAAAAATCAATGATATTTTTGTCCCCTGGAATATGGTGATAAAGCTTAAAAAAGGTTTTACTGTAACGCAAATAAGAAAGGTTTTACAAAAAGAGAGTTATTCAAGATATCCAGTTATTGATAACAGAGGTAATGTTATTGGCGTTTTACATATAAAAGATGTATTAACTGAAAAGCGATTAAGAGAGCCTTTATTTATAGATGGAGAAAACAATGTTTTAGAGGCTTTTCATATTATGCAAAAAGAGAGGAAACACATGGCTATTGTAAGAGATCGCATGCATAATATTTTAGGGATTGTTACAATGGAAGATATCTTAGAAGAGATTACAGGTGAAATTAAAGGAGAGGAATGAGTATAGATTTTGAGAGTATAAGAGAATTAATAAATAAGCATGAGAGAAAGAAACTAAAAAGTATAATATGCAGTCTTGAAAACAATGAGATTGCAAATATCATAGAACGATTGGATAACGAAGAAGCTGTAGCCTTAATAAAGATAATGGACATGGATAGAGCAGCTGATATTATTTTAGAATTAGACAATGATACCCTAAAAGAAATTCTAAAAAAATTGGATGTTTCTCATATTACTTCTCTTGTAGAAGAAATGGATTCGGATGACGCTACAGATATTGTATATTCGATTAAGGAAGAAAAACGCGAAAAAATACTTGATAAGGTTGATGAGGCGACTAAAGAGGATATAGAAGAGTTACTGCATTTCCCACCGGAAAGTGCAGGCGGTAAAATGAGGGTTGATTTCTTGTATTTGTTCGAGGACGAAACAGTGGAGGAAGCCCTCATAAAGTTACGTACATGGGAGAATCAGCAAGATTTTGAAAAAGTAGAGGGTATTTTTGTCTGTGATAGGAATAACGTATTTAAGGGTATTGTTTATTGGAAAGACATTCTTTTTAAGAATCCTTTAGAAAAAATTAAAAGCATAGTGAAAAAGTTTCCTATCAAGGCCTATTTATACGATGATCAGGAGGTTGTTGCAAGAGAGGCAATAAAGAAGGAAGTGGGAATAGTCCCTGTTCTTGATGAGCAACAAAGACTTAGAGGTATAATAACATCGGAGGATTTATATGAAGTAATTCAGAAGGAAAACACAGAAGATCTTTACCATCTTGCTGGATTATCTACAGAAGAGGTAGCAATAGAAGGAGTGTTTAAATCTGTAAGAAAGAGAATACCCTGGTTGTATCTTAATCTCCTAACAGCTTTTTTGGCTGCTGGTGTTGTAGGTTTTTTTACACATATTATTGACTATCACCCAGAATTGGCAATTTTTATGCCTGTAGTAGCAGGTATGGGAGGTAATACAGGAATTCAAACTATAACTATTATTGTAAGAAGTTTAGCTTTGGGAGAAATTACTCTAAATGATGCAGGTTTCCTTTTGAAAAAGGAATTCCTTGTAGGTTTTATTAATGGATTGGGGGTTGGGATGCTAACAGGCATTATTGGAATACTTGTTGGAGTTTCGCCTTTGATTGGCTTAGCTGTTTTCCTGGCTATTGTTATTAATATGGCTATTGCTTCAATGAATGGCGTTGTGATTCCTTTGATATTTAAAAAAATTGGTGTTGATCCTTCCTTGGCTTCTGGAGTGTTACTTACAACCTTTACTGATGTAATTGGTTATTTGAGTTATCTGGGTTTTGCTTTACTTATTTTTAGGTTATTTACTTGATAAACATTAAGAGAGATTACGGAATTGTTTTGAATTCATATAAATGGAGAGAGACTTCTTTATTATTAAAGATTTTTACAAGACAACACGGCATTATTTCTTTAATAGCAAAAGGAGTGAGAAGAA
>JALVRC010000144.1 GCA_027025255.1 Caldifarciminota bacterium | reverse complement strand
GGATATTATCAATTGCAGCTTCTTCAAGAATCGTTATTCCAAGTCCTGTTTTACCACTACCTGTCATACCAATAATAGCTGCATGGGTTGTGAAGCTCTTACTTTTTAAAAGAGTATAATTATTTGTTAGTTTATAAGCTGCATCTACATCTTTACCAATGTAAAAAATGCCAAGTTTTTCAAAAAGTTCCACTTTACCTCCTATTTTGCTTCAACTGGTATTGGTTTAGAAAAGTTTTCATTTTCAGGTGAATAGTATTCATATACACGTGAATTTACACCTGTAATTTTTAAAGGATACATGGCTCTTAAGTGGTATTTAAGAGTCTTTATATTTTTTAATTCATCAAAATATACGATTATCTGTCTTCCTGTGAATGAATAATCTTCAATGCTTTTATCTTTTTTCATCTGTTCCCATTCAAATGAAAGGGGAGAAAACCCAGGAGGTATCCCCAGATCCACTATAACCATTTTTGCAGTGTATCCTTCAATTGTTTTAATAGTTGCACTTACTCCAAGTAAATCGTTTATAGGAAGGCTCTCTCTATCAAAGGATACATTTATGTTTAATAGTTCTTCTTTATTTTTTATTTGAGCCTCTTCATACCAGGTTCTTACTACTTCATAAACAGGAGACCCTTTTCCAGTAAAATTAACATGAAATTCTTTTACTTGAGAAGGAATTTTCACAAATTGCATTTGAGCATCATTTGGCTTAATTTTCATTGTTTTAATTCTATTGTTGTAGACTATCTCTATTTTTCCCTCAACAGGTGCTGTAATTTTTTCTGCGAGTATTATATCCTTTAATGCTATTATTGTTGCCTGTGTAGTGTGCCATGTGCCGTATTGATCTCTGTTCTTATAGATATAGTTTAGTGCAAGTTTGGCAATGTCATTGTGTTTTCTCCCTCTGAGCAGTGCATTAACAACAAGACCTGTTATTTCTATATTTCTTGAAATGCCTCTGCCGTATGTCATTGTAGGTACGTTAGATTCCCAGTATATTACGTCTTTTTCCCTTTTAGATAGTATCATAAGTTTTTTAAAAATCCTCTCAAATGTTTTTTCTCCAACAAACGCATTTAGAAGAAGGGCGTATTCATAAGGGTCTTTAGCCTCATCAAGGTGTTTTAACAGATACTGTTTTGCTTTTCTGGCAGCTCTCCCATTATATCCTATTTCAGAAAATGTCCAGGAAATGTATGCAGTTGGTAGTATACCAGGTTGCTCAAGTCCTACTGTTACTTCTTCGTTTATGTAGTCTTCATCAGGGGAGAAAGAACCATCAGCATTTTGCTCAGATATTAACCAATTTAAGGTCCTTTCTATAAGATTTTTATCAATCGTATAAACATCCTTCATGTCATAAAATTCTCTTAGTCCGTAAGCAGTAAGAATCTTGTTAGCTGGTGTATTGCCAAACCATGAGAATCCACCACCTTTAACTTCATAGCTTATTAATCTTTGATATCCAAGATTTATATATGTTTCTGCCTTAAGTTCTATTTCAGGTTTGTTCATGCGTTTTTCTCTGAGATAATTAAGTATTAAAATATTAGGGTAGGTTATAGATGATGTCTGTTCAAAACATCCATAAGGCATTCTTAATAGATTTTCAAGCCCTGTTAATACGTCAGCTAAAGCCCCGGGGTAGATTCTGATATATGTTTCTCTGGCTTCTCTATCAGCATTTTCAGGGAAATTTATCTTAAAGGTTTTTAGTTGATTAAGTATACCGCTTTCCGTAAGTTCTTTCTCAATCCCGGGAGGATAAACATTTACGTATTTAATAACAGCATCTCTATCACCTGTGTTGGATATTGCATCAATTCTTATTTTCGCTTTTCCAGCTTTTAGAGCTTTCATTGGGAAATATACTGAAGATACATCCTCTGCTTTTAAGGATACTGTTTTTTCCGTTTCTTTAAAAGTTATATTCTCGTCAGAGGTTATCTTAACCTTAACAGTTATATCCTTTTTAAGATAATTGTAAATGCCTACCCTGAGGCTTATTTCATCGTTTCTGATTACTCGTGATGGGATGTCAGGTTTGACAAAGAAGGGTTGAAAGATTGTAATGCTGTCTTCTTTAGAACCGAGATATCCAGATTTGCTTGAAGCTAACATGGTCATTCTGTAGGTTGTAATGGCATCCGGAACGTTTACATTAAGCGTTGCTATCCCATTACTATTGGTAATTAATGCGGGATTAAAGATAAAGGTTTCAGGAAAGTAGCTTCTTACATGTACACTGCCTTCTGAAGTCGCTTCCTTCTCACTTGCCACTGGCGTAGGAATACCTTTTCTTACTGCTCCATCTTTACCATTAGCAAATGTGGGTTCTACACCCTTTATGGACATAATATCTTCTTCAGGTTCAAAACGTCTAATTTTTCTAAATACTATACGTCTATTTCTTATTGTAGCTGCTTTAAGCTCACTGCCAACACTTATTGTAAGTTCATAGCCGTTTATTAGAGAAAGCTTTACAAGTCCTCCATAGGGATCAATGAGTTCTTTTCTTTTTAGCCAGCCGTTGTTAATAAACATGGGGGTAAGGTTTTCTTTATTTTCACTGTTAACAATCTCAGAGTAATGATTATAGTAAATATTTTCAATCTTTGTATAAAGTGTATCTAACAAACTATCAAGAACTGCTTTTGTTTCCAAGTCTAATCTTCCAATGTTGTTTTCGGGTAAATCTATGGGAAGCTCACTATCCATATTAACAAGAGAAAGGAATAGGTCTACTTTTTTTTCTTCTGGCTGTGTTATTACTAAATCCCATGAAAGGCCGTGAATTTCAAAGCGCGGTTTTAGTATTTCATTTTCTATCTCAAAAAATATTTTTTCTAATCCAGGATGCAGCTCAGACAGGGCATAGACAGCCTCATCCACAATACTCAGACCAATTGCTGCAGAGATAGGTCTACCAGCTGCTGTTGTCTTGAATATGAGATTAGCATATTCTCCTGGTTTATAGCTTCTTTTCTTCTTTACCGTAATGTTTATATCTTTTGCTGGCTCAACGTAGATGATGCGTTTATCTCTTACTATATTACCATCTCTATCAATTGCGTAAGCAAATAGTAATGCTGAACCACTGAGCTCATCTGGTAGTGTTATAGACATTTTTGCTTTTCCATTTTCAATCCTTACAGTCTTTGTCAGGTATCTGTGATTTTCTTTTAATACTTCAAAATATGCATAAGAGGCTTTTGAGAAAATGTCTATTCTCAATTTCTCACCGGATTTTGCTTTAAATCTTTCAGGAACAATAAGAATGTCATCTTTATCAATGGCTTTTAAAGAGATTTCTTCCTTAAAAATCCTATTTTTCTCATCTTTAAATGTTATGTTAATTTCCTGAGTAGATTTACGGGGTTTAATGGTAGTCTCGACAAGACCATCTCGTAGCCGAAACGTTTTACTGTTAAATAGTATATTCCCTTTGGCAGGCTTCCCGTCAGGATAGGTAGCAGTTATAAAAACCCTGTTTTCCCTGTTTTTGACTAATCTCCCTCCAAGGGGTATTATTTTAATATCAATCGATTTTTTTACTACTGTTCTGGAAAATGACTTTTCTTCAAAATGTCCGGTTTTGTCTTCACAGGTCAGATTTAAAAATAGCATTCCTTTCCCTTTGTCCAGAGGAAGTCCTACAAAGTAATCTGGTAATTTATAGGAAAAATTAAAAGTCCCTTTACTGTCTAATGTGCCTTTTATCTCCTTAAGGGTTGTCATTCCTGCATCAAATGATTTTATAGCAATATTTACTTTTCCGAAAGCTACGGGTTTTAAAAAGAAATAATTGATGTTAACTGTTCCATTAAGAATCTCTCCTGGCATATAGAACTCTTTGTTTGTTTTAAGATTGATTTTGAAGGCTGGTAATTTATAGTATTTAACCTGTATGTTTTTTTGTGCTAAAACAGAGGATGATTTTTTGTTGATAATTTCTATTGAGTAATTTCCAGTGTTTACCCTGTCAGCCAGTTTAAATTTATAGTAAGCTATTCCAAACCCGTCAGTCTTTATTTCTTTTTGTAATACTATATTTCCTTCAGGCTCAATAATTTTTAGTATAAGTTCTTTATTGGCAATAGGGGTCTTATCTCTTCCTCTAAGTAGTAATGCCCTTATGTGTATTTCCTGGGAGGGTTGGTATATAGGTTTATCCGTTATAAGCATTGTTTTTATTCCGGGTAAGACAACATCGAAAGTCATAGCATTTGTACTTTTTATCCCTTCATCGTAAACCTCAACCTTTACATTATGTTCCTTAATCTCGTATTTGTTTACAAGTTCAAGAGTAATATTTTTTTTAACAGTTCCATTGGCTATTTTTTTGTTATCCATATATAAATTATAGTTGTATTTTCTGGTTAATTTCTTTGTTAGAGGCTCTATGCTAAATACAATAACAAAATTTTCACCTTGCTCAACTGTTTTAGGAATGTTTAAATATATAAGAGGGTATTCAATAAAAGATAAAAGAGGTTTTGACCAAACGATTCCAGGGGTTTCTACAATTAGTTTGTATAGATATGGATTTGCTATTCTCTCTTTTATCGGTATATTTATAGAAAAGCTTGTTCCATTAGTAATTTCTTTTTCTCCTATGGAGGAGTTGTTTTTAATGTTTACAATTTTACAAACACCTCTTTTAACCTCAAAGGGAAGAGTAAAGTTTACACTTATATTAAACATTGATAGAATCATTATCATAAATTACCTCCTTACAGCTCAGAAAAAATATTTGTTAAAAGATTGGAAAGAGCATTAATGTCATTTATTGACACATACTCATAAATTGATTCTTTTAATCCAACACTTAATCCAATAACAATTACTTCTTTACTGGTTACTTTAAAAATTTCATTTGCATGAGTATTGTTGTTTAGAACAGTTTTTTGAACACTATAGTTTACGTTCTTTAAGACATTTTCAATAAGTTCATTCCTTGTATGGTATTTTGGTTCATCAACAACAATAACAGGACCTTTCCCCACTTTAATGTCCGACTTTTCTTTAAAAGGATATAAAAGTATATTGAAGCCTTCCGGCTTTTTATTAAAAAAGAAAGCGTTTATCCCTCTTGCGTCTAATAAAAAATCCTTTGCAAACAGTTTTCCTTTTTCTTTAGTAGAGAAAAGTACATATTGTAGTGCTTTTATACCAGCTCCAAAGGTAAACATATACTCATTATCAAAAATAGTTTTATATACTGGATAGCCGTATTCTCCCTGTTCTACTTTTATTTCAGGGGTTAAAATAAGTCTCTCGTCCTTATTTACTACGTGAGCAAAGCCATTTTTAAATCTAAAGAGTGCAGTATTTATAAGATTTTTATCCAGCCCAACTGCCCTGACCTCACGGTGTTCTTCTTGTGAGACTAAAACATACGGTAAATCAAGGGATGTTATTATAAAGTTTTTCCCATCCACATAAAAATTTCCTACATTATCTTTATTAAAATTATAGGATAAAAGATTTGCAAGATTTTGTTCTTTAATAAATTCACTAAATTCCAATCTACCTCCTGAAGTTATAATGTTTTAAAATAAAACCTTTAACCAGTCTATAGGTATTTTGAATATCTTCAATTGTTGCTATCCCTACAGGGGAATGTATATATCTTACAGGTACACTTATTACAGCTGAAGGTATGCCTGATGCTTGATACGGTCCGGCATCAGTCCCCCCTATAAAGATTTCTTTGAATTGATAAGGAATAAAGCTCTCTTTTGCAACTTCAATGATTCCTTCTAATAATTTGTTATTAACTATAATGCCTCGGTCTGCAATAGTAATGACTGGACCTGAGTTAAGGGATAATACATGCCTTTGAGCCTTTAAAGAAGGTATATCAGAAGCAGCAGTCCCTTCAAGTGCTATAACAAGGCTTTTTCTGTATTTTTTTAAGGCTCCTTTAATGCCTATATGTCCACCTTCTTCACCTACGGCAAATAGAACAGAAATATTTTTTATATCAGGATCAAATAAAGCCTTAAGAGAAAGATACGTGCCAATTCTGTTATCGAAAGCCTTGCCCATAATTTTTCCTCCTGAGAGATACTTAAAAGTTGTGTCAAATGTTCCCAAATCTCCGGGGTAAAGTTCATCAAATGCAAAAATATACATGTCTGAAATACTTTGAGGCCCTTTAACCTTCAGGTGGGGAGGAGGTATTGATATTACGCCTCTTTTATTATCCGTAAAAATAATACGTTTTGCAGGTAAGAATTGTTCAGGGATACCTAAAGCTGTAAATCTATAATAGTTATTGTCAACTCTTTCAGTTATCATTATACCAACTTCGTCAACATGGGCTGTAATGAGGATATCTGATTCTCCTTTTTCAACGAAAATATTGCCTCTTTTATCTGAGGTTATCATAACCTGGGTATTTAACTCTTCAAGTTTAGCTTTGAGCCATTTAAGAATATTTTGTTCGCCTCCAGTAGGCGCAATAAGATTAGAAAGTTCCTTGAGCCATTCAAACATGTTTTATTATACATAAATTAGAACGTTTGTCAAGAGAAATTTCCTATATTGAAAAACTGTTAATGTTTTTATAAAATTTTATACCTTGACATTTAAAAAAAAATGGATATTATTTATCTATGTTTAAAGGTATCCAGGAATTTCAAAAACTTATAAAAGAGCTTTATTATGAAAGAGACACAAAGAGAGATAGATATGCTACATATCTATGGCTTATTGAAGAAATAGGCGAACTATCAGAGGCTTTAAGATATAACAGTAAAGAAAAGATAGAAGAAGAAATTGCAGATGTCTATGCATGGATAAACTCCCTTGCAAATATCTACAATATAGATATTGTAGAGGCATTAAATAAAAAGTATCCTGGATACTGTATTAAATGCGGACAAAATCCATGCGTTTGTGATGAACCTAAACCCCTTAAAAAGGAGGAATAGTTGAGTATACTGCTTTTATTTATGCAGACTCCAATAATTGATACTGTTTCCCCTCCACCAAAGGTAGTACTACCACAGAATGTTGTTGCCAGAGACAAAGAGTATGACGAGGGCCAAACTCTGATTGTCGAATGGCAAGGAGCAGAGAAAACTATATGGATAGAAGACAGTACGTATGTTCCAAAAGGTAAAGAAAAGAGATGGATTCCTGAGGTTTTAACCCCTGAGTACTATATAGTTTACAGAGTGAACCAGAATGGAGAGAAGAAAGAGGTGGGGAAAGTTTTAGCATCTCAGGTTGTATTTGAGGATAATGATACTGAGATGAAGAACGGCAAGCCTTATACATACATCATTGGAGCAGTTTTTGAAGATGGCAATAATATCTACGAATCCAAGCCTTCAAATACAGCTGTACCGCAGCAGTCATGGTTCCATGTAAAAAGATTGAACGTACTCATAGTAATGATTGCATTTTTTGCCCTTGTATTGTGGCTTATTTCAGCTACCAAGAAGGGCAAGCCTTTCTTTATAAGACGTATTCCAGGACTAACAGTATTAGACGAGGCTGTTGGAAGGGCAACAGAAATGGGAAAGCCTATCCTTTTTGTGCCAGGGCTTTCCGGCATTAGTGATATAGCAACACTTGCCGCTTTAAATATACTTGGTGAGGTTGTTAAAAAGGCTGCTGAATTTGACACTCCAATAATAGTACCTTCACGGGACCCAATTGTCTATACAGTTACAAGAGAGGTTGTAAAGGAGGCTTACTCTTCTGTTGGTAGACCTGATGCCTTTAATCCTGACAATATCTACTATATAACCGGTGATCAGTTCGGTTTTACATCTGCTGTTAACGGTATCATGGTAAGGGAGAAAACTGCGACGAACTTCTTTATGGGTATGTTCTGGGCAGAGTCTCTATTGCTTGCAGAAACAGGTGCTTCTACAGGTGCAATACAGATAGCAGGCACTGATGCTGTATCCCAGCTCCCGTTCTTTATAATCTCATGTGATTATACAATAATCGGTGAGGAGCTCTATGCTGCATCAGCATATCTATCCAAAGAGCCAATGCTTTTAAGCACTATAAAGGCACAGGATTATAGTAAGGCTGTTATGATGATTGTCTTGCTTGGTTTTTCTATACTGGGTATATTTGGCCTGACTCAGGTATTAACCCTTTTACAGTCTGTTTAAGGAGGAGAGATGAAAAAGAAGCTTCCATTAGCAATAATTTTTATTGTAGGTATTCTTGGAATAGTTCAGTATTTCATACCTTCAAAACCCTCACAGGTCTTTTTTAACTATGCAAATGACTGGTTAAGGGTTATAGGTACATTTGCAATAATCTTAGGTCTGGGCAGCCTTCTGGAACACCACTGGCACAAGATAAAAAGAAAGAGAAGAAATTGGCAGTACAGTATTGTTCTCTTTATAAGCTTTGCTGTAATGGCGCTTGCAGGTTTTATATGGGGAAAGAATGAAGGTACTCCTTTTATGAATATGTTTTACTATATACAGATTCCCCTTGGCGCGACAATGTTTTCTCTGTTGAGTTTCTATATGGCTTCTGCTGCATACCGTTCATTCAGGGCAAAATCGTATGAAGCAACCCTCCTTCTGGTTGCTGCGTTTATTGTAATGCTTGGAATGGTTCCTCTCGGAGAGTCTTTGTTTGTATGGATTCCAAATTGGCTTGCAGGGAGTGCACAAGCAGTAAGGATTGACATATCAGATCTTGCTCACTGGATACTTGCATATCCGAATATGTCTGCGCAGCGTGGTATAATGCTTGGGGTAGGAATTGGAATGATTGCAACATCCTTAAAGATTATACTTGGTATTGAAAGGGCTTACATGGGAGGTTCAAAATGAAAATAAAGGAGATTTTTACCTCACTTGACAGAAGAATAATATATTTACTGTTACTCTTTGCTGTTATTATTCCGTTCCTTTTTAATGTGGAGGAAAGCCCGAAAACACTACCGGATACAAAGAATGTTTTTGATTTTATTGAGGATACATTAACAAACAATGGCAAGGCACTTCTCATATCTGTTGATTATGACCCACAGGCTGAGCCAGAGTTAACACCTATGCTTGAGAGTCTGATACGGCACGCATTATATAAAAAGATTCCTCTTATGCTTATGGCTTTATACCCACAGGGGGTAGGCCTTGCTCTAAGATCTGTGGAGCATGTTAAAAAGGAATATAATGCTGCATACGGCAGGGATTATGTACTTTTAGGATGGGCACCTGGCGGACCTATGGTGGTTATTCTTGGCCTGGGTGACAGTATTGGTAAGGTTTTTAAAACAGATTATTATGGAAACCTTGTTGATACTCTGCCAATGATGAAGAATCATTTTATAAAGAACTTAAAGCAGGTTGGCCTTGCTATTTCTTTGACAGCTGGAAGTGCTTATGGAGCATGGATTGTATATGCTCATTCAGGATTCAATACTCCGATTGCAACAGGAGTTACAGGTGTTGTCGGCACTCAGATATATCCTTATCTGCAGTCTCGCCAGCTTGTAGGTGGTTTAATCGGCCTTAGATCAGGTGCGGAATACGAGCGGATTTTAAAGGAAAAAGGTTATTCAAAGACAAAATTCAGGCCTGCATCCCGGGGTATGGCTTCTCAAACCTTTGCACATATACTTTTCTTTATATTTATAGCAATGGCAAACATTGGTCTTATTATTAAAAGGAGGGAGAAATGAGTGCTCAAATAATTCATACAATCTGGATATGGATAGCTGCGTTCTTTACACTTGCTATTTTTTCATTTCTTTACAAGGATAATCCCTTTTACAGAATTGCAGAGCATATATTTGTCGGTGTATCAGCTGCCTACGGATTAATTATTACCTATTATAATGCTTTTTTGCCCTATGTTTACACTCCACTTATTAAAGGAGACTTCATTGTTATTATTCCTGTACTTATCGGTCTTTTATTCTTTGCTCGTTTTATCCCAAAGATTTCATGGCTTGTAAGGATACCTATAGTAGTTGCTATGGGGTGGGGAGCTGGTGTAGGTCTTCCGCGAACATTCCAGCAAAATATTTTTGAACAGCTAAAGGCAAGTATTCTTACTGTCAATAGTTTCCCCAACGTGTGGCAGGGGATCTTTAACATAATTATGTTTGCAGGCATTATATTAACGCTCAGTTATTTCTTCTTCTCACGTAAAGAAAACAACAAGGTCTTTAATACTACATCAAAGATTGGAACCATATTTATAATGGTTAGCTTTGGCGCGACTTTCGGCTATACAGTGATGGCAAGGGTATCACTACTCATTGGACGAATCCTTTTCCTCTTAAGGGATTGGCTTGGTATTATTCACTAAGTAGATGCGAATAAATAAAAATATCTTTAGAATGTACGATGTCAGGGGTAAGGCAGCTCATGACCTTACCCCTGATGTTGTTATTGCTCTGGGTAAGGCTATAGGTAGTAAATTAATAACTCTTCACGAGAAAGCTATTGTTGTTGGAAGAGATGTAAGGCTTAGTTCTTTCAGATTAAGAAACAATCTTATAGAAGGTCTTTTATCAACCGGTATTGATGTCTTAGACATTGGTGAAGTTCCAACGCCTGTAATGTATTATATGGTTTATGAAAATGATATTCCCAATGGTGTTGAGATTACAGGAAGTCATAATCCAAAGGATTATAACGGATTTAAAATAGTTTTTCAAAGGGGAAGTGTATATGGAGATGGAATACAGGAGATTTTAAAAATTATAGAGCATGCTAAATTTGAGAAAGGAAAGGGAAAGCTTAAAAGAGTTAATGTCATAGAGCAGTATATTGATTTTATAAAAAGTAAGATAGGAACACTTGAGGGCTTTAACGTAGCTGTGGATCCAGGTAATGGAGCAGCCTGTGTTCTTTTAAAGCCTTTATTTAAAAAGGTGCATCTAAATGCAACATTCATAAATATAGAACCAGACGGCAACTTCCCAGCACATTTACCTGATCCTACTGTTCCTGAGTATATGAAAGACCTTTCAAACATGGTTAAGAATGGTGATTTTGATGTTGGTATCGGGTATGATGGGGATGCTGATAGGGTTGGAGTTGTGGACGAAAACGGCAGATTATTGTTTGGAGATAGGATTTTTGGTATAATTGCCGGTGAGTTTTTAAAGGATAATCAAGGGGAGCGTATAATAATTGATGTAAAAAGTTCAAAAGGCCTTATTGAATATATAGAACGTCTTGGAGGAAAGCCTTATATGTACAGGACAGGACATTCACTTATTAAGGCAAAGATGAAAGAGATCGGTATAAAAATGGCTGGAGAGATGAGTGGTCATATATTTATTGGTGATGAATTAAAAGGATACGATGACGCAGTATATTCTTCTTTAAGAATCCTCAGGCGAATGAAAAGAGAGGGAAAGAAACTATCAAGTCTGGCAAATGAAATTCCTGCTTATATTTCTACTCCTGAGATAAGAATTCCCTGTGCAGATGACATTAAGTTTGATGTTGTAAAGCGTATCTCAGAAAAATTTAAAGGTTATGGTGAGATGATAAATATTGACGGGGTACGTGTAAATTTCCCTCATGGGTGGGGACTTTTACGGGCTTCGAATACCCAACCAGTACTTGTGTTGAGATTCGAGGCTGAAACAGAAAAATCACTTGAGGATATTAAGGCACTTTTTGACAGGTTTTTAAAAGAGGTTGAAAGATGTAAATAGTGCAGCTTATACTATATTTTTATCTTTTTAATAATATACAATTTATAGATGAGCCAACCCGTTATGTTGTTCTAAAGCATACTCCGGTTGTTGTTAGTTCAATAGAGGTCATTGACGCAACCGGAGCAAGAAATGATTATATTGCCTTTCCTTTTGAAGGGGGTTTGCTGTTTTCTTCTTCTCTCTTACCTCCTGCGTTTGTTTTTTACAGATATGCAAGTGGTTTGGAACAATTTTATACTTCTCCGTATAAATTACCCTTAAAAAAGCCCACCAAGGAAAATGATAGTATGAGTGTAAAAGGGGAAAAAAACGTAAATATTAAAAGAAGTGATAATAACATAAGTATAACTCAGTCAACCTATTTATTGATACATGGATACAGTAATGGCATTTCTATAGATGGTTATTTGAATGATTTTAATTCAAGAACCTTATATTTGAGGGATGTTGAAGGAGTATATATTCGTCTCGGCTTTCCTGCCTTTAGTTTAACAGTGGGAGATTTTGAAACAAATTATAGATTTATAAAAGAAGATACCCTCCCTTTAAGGGGAGTGAAAATTAAAACACATAACAATACTATGTTTATATCAGGTGTAAATGCTAATACAAATACAATTTATTTAGACATTTTAGACGGTATATCCGGTCCGTATCATATAACTGATAAAAGTATAACCAATATAAGAATTTATGCAGGTAATCGTTTACTTATAGAAGGAGAAGATTACTTTATAGATTATTCCTTAAATGATGTATATTTTTATTTAGACAGGTTAAGTTTCGGAATAAACAGACTAAAAGTTATATATTCTTCTTCTTTAGTTGATTATCCTTCTTTTGAGGCAGGTATAACCACTCCTTATATCAGTATTTATGGCTTTAGAGAGGCCTTTAATCCGTATAAATACGATTTTAGCCCTGATGAGATAGCAATTCTTAAGGATGAAGAGGATACAATTGTTAAAATCCCTTCTATTACTAATAACACAAGAGGGGATTATGTTGAGAATAATGGTCATTATATCTATGTTGGTAAAGACAAAGGGAATCTAAGTATAAATTTTGGATATGTTGGTATTAATAAAGGTGAGTACAGGTATGTAGAAGGATATGATTACTACGAATATGTTGGTGAGGGTATGGGTATGTATAGTCCATATAGATATATTCATCCACCTCAGGAGTATTTAAAAATCTCATTAAGAAAGATGACCAAGACTCTTATATCACTTAATTTTAAACTTTATACAAATAATAGATATAGAGGGATATATAATACTTTTCCTTTCCTGGAATCAAAGGCCACACTTAACTTTGATGATAACAGAAAGATATTTATAAATGCCTTATATAGAGAAGTCTATAAAGAAGGTTATCTTTCGCCCTATTATGATTATTTAAGTGATACGCTGTTTCTTATACAAACTGGATTATATTTGAATAGATGGGTATTGGCCTTTGAATGGACAGGCAGGTATCTATTAAACCTTTCATATAGAAATAAAGGGGATAGTATAAAGGTTATGTTTTCTCATTTTTTTAAACAGCTTATAGTTAATAAAAGGCTTAAGATATTTGATATAGGAGCTCATATATTATCACACGATAGCCTGTTTTATTACTCTTATGCAGGGATTGGAATAGATAAGTTTTCTTTGAGGGTTTTTCTAAAGAAGTGTTCATCAACTATTATTGGGATTAGAACTAATGTGAATTTCCCAGGCATTAGATTTAATATTGAGGCTTTTGATAATATTATTACTGATTCTTTATTCTACAATGTTTATGGTATCTACAGTCTAAGCTATAATAATTTTCTTATTAATACATCTTTTAAAAATATTCTTTCTAAAAGTCCTCAATACATAATTGAATATCATCCTGCAGCTGACAGTAATGGGAATTATTCATTTGATCCTGAGACAAATACGTTTTATCCGGACGAAAACGGTATTTATGAAAAGATTCTTCTTCCTGGTAATACTTATACTACAACTTATAAAAGAGAGTTAAATCTTTATGTAGGAAGAATGTTTAATAAAGGTTTTTTTAATTCAAATGTTTCAATTAATTCTTTTGATAAATATTTAAACATTGATGCGGATATAACATACAATTACTCTCAGTTCTTTTTTACTTCAGGTAAGCTACATGAAAATTTTGTATCATTTGATACATCATTGTATCTTAAGAGTGACATAAATGCGGGTATTGAGAAGAATGTTAAAGCTGGTATAGGTCTAAGAGAGGAGGCTTATATCCACAGGTATGTTTCTTCGTCTCTTCCTTATGGTTTGTTTGAGTGGCATGAGTTTTTTTGTATAAGGGCAGGTCAGGGTAACATTTATTACACAACCTATATTATCGGTAAGCAAAGATTTTTAGAATTATCCACACATTTTTTATTTAAACGATTTAATATAACTCAGTCAATAAAGTACAAATATACTCATATTCACTCATCTATTGTTCCCCTTCTTCCCTTTTTGGAAGAGAATAAATGGGAATTCCCTTTAAATATTTATAGAAGAAATAATATGGGGCGTGTAAATATTGAGATTACTCCTTTTTTTGCCAAAGAATGGCAGTATAGTTTTTCAATAGATATGTCCTTTTATTTTTAAAAATTAGTTATATTTCTTCTTTTAAATCCTCTTCCAAGAACTTCATATACATCACTAATGACAACAAATGCCTGGGGGTCAATTCTTTTTATATACCTTTTTAGTTTTGGGATTTCTTTTTTGTTTACAACAGTAAAGATGGCTTTCCTGTCCTTTTTTGTAAACGGTGAAAAGGATTTTAGCATAGTGCAACCTCTGTTTAAGTTTTCAAGTATAGTATCAGCAATTTCGTCAGGTTTATCTGTTATAATAAATGCCATTTTAGCATAACCCCAGCCTTCCAGTATAATATCTATAACCTTAGAAGATACATAGAGTGAAACATAACCAATTAGGGGTGCTTCAAAAGAGTGAAAAGAGAGCCCAGCAAGAGAGATGATTACAAAATCAACAAGCATTATGCCGACCCCAACGCTCAGGTTCGTATATTTTTTTATTACCTGTCCAATTATGTCAGAGCCTCCTGTGGATGCGTTACCCCTGAATATGAGCCCAAGGCCAATTCCCAGGAGGAGGCCACCATAAATAGATGCCAGTAAGGGATTTTTGGTTATATTGGAAGGTAAGAGATACGTAAACCAATCTATAAAAAAGGAGGAAATAAATACCCCAATTAACGATTTTATACCAAAGCTTTTGCCTATAACCTTAATCCCTATAATAAAAAGAGGTATATTTAACACTGCAATGAGAATTCCCACAGGGAATTTAGTAAAATAGTTGATGACAATTGAAAGACCTCCAACACCACCTGGAACAATGTGATGAGGTATAAGGAAAAAAGCATAAGAAAGACCGATAATAGCAGAACCTATAACAATGAGAATCTGGTCACGTATCTCATATTTCCAGTTAATCTTTTTAAGTGTTTTGTTTAACATTTCTCCTCATTTTTTTGGTAAAGTCTCTTACTGGACACCCTATACATCTATGAGAACATTTAACAGCAGTATCTTCTCTAAATCCCATATCTACTTCTTCAAATGTTCCCAAACGTTTCTTTTTGTCAAGATAATCCTCTTGATATCTTGTTGAATAATTGATATGCATAGGTCTTAAAATGTATGTATTTTCTCTTTTTATCCAATTAAGAACTAATTTAGCAGGTGAACTAAATTTCCTTATGAGTTTTTCTGCTATTTTCCTTCCGTCTGCTACAGCTTCAACAACAGTAGAGGAGCCTCTTAGAAGATCACCGCCAATATATACATTTTTAATCTTACTTTTAAATCCTTTTTTTATCAAAGAAGAGAAGAATTCGTTTCTTTTTTGTCCTATTGCGAAGATTACGTATGAAAAGATACCTGTTTCTTCCTTTCCTGTTCTTAGAAGTTTTGAGGTTCTACCTTTGTGTTTATGCTCAAGTTCTATTCGGTCAAATTTAACGTGTAGATGGTTATTTTCTTTTGTAATCTTTTTTGGTGAAAGTAGCTCTTTTATTGATATACCTTCATCTTCTAACAATTTTATCTCTTCGGGATCTGCTGGCATGTGTATCTTTTCCCTTCTATAGAAAATATAAGGTTCTGCCCCTAATCTTAAGGCTGATCTTGCAACATCAATGGCTACATTACCTCCGCCAATGACCGCTATTTTACCATTAAGAGCGGTTATTTTTTTTGTATTAACATTTTTTAAAAATAGAAGTCCGTGAAATACGTTATCAAGTTTTTCACCTTCTATACCCGGATAAATATCAATTTGCGCTCCTGTAGAGAGTATTACTGCGTCATATTCTTGAGTAAGTTTTTCTAATCTTTCTTGGTCTATATATTCATTCCCTTTAAATGCAACATTATCCCATTCATGTAAAAAGTAAGTTTCTTTATCTATTATTGCGTTTGGTAATCTGAATTCAGGAATGCCGTATCTCATCATTCCACCAGGTTTGTCCTCTTTATCATATATATCTATTTTAAAGCCTTCAAGGCCTAAATAGAAGGCAGCAGGTCCAGCACCAACAATAGCTATTCTTTTTCTAAAATTTATTGAAGGCGTTAGTTTTACAAAGCCGTAATCGTAGTCAGCCCTTTTTACAACTTTGATATTTACTGCTTTCCCATCTATTCTTTTACGTGTGCATACATCTTCACACGGAGCATAGCATACACGCCCTAATATACCGGGGAAAGGAATCTTTTTAAGGATTAATCTATTTGCATTTTTAAAATTTCTTTGTCCTGTAAAATACAAAAATCCAGGGATGTCAATATTTGCAGGGCAGGCTTTAGTACAGGGAGCTTTCTTTAGAGTTTTCCCGTTAATAATATCTATAACATTTAAAGACCATATGATAATACCTGCTATTATAAAATATGTGTTTATAGTTGTTTTGATATCTCCTCTTAATGTATACATCATTCTATATAGTACAATCCAGGATACTGTAGCTAATATAAAAGATATACCAATAGCCCACCTTCTTTTTATTAACTGTCCAAGCCCTGGAAACAATAAGGAACATATGATGGATACAATATTCATTTAACCTCCTCAAGCTTTTTCATAATACACATTATAAACATTTTTCTTTGCTTGTCAAGTTATAATGTTTCCCTATGTGTTTTTTGTAAATAATTGTTTTTTATTATTATTAAGAATATTGATTTTTTCATTTTAGTGTATATAATTTGATGTGCAGAAAAAAGCTATTGAGATTTTATTTTTTTCGTCAAAAGAGCCTTTAAGTATTGAGTATATATCTTCTTTGTTGGGACTTGTTAAGAAAGAGGTATTAAGATATATTGAACATTTAAATAATGAGTATAAGAAAACAGGAAGGACTTTTTATATTAGAAGTGTTGGCAATGGGTATCAACTTGTATTAAGAAAAGAGTATGGTAAACTTTTATTAAGTCTCAAACATAAGAAGCGAAAGTCTTTATCAAAACACCTTCTTGAAACACTTGCTGTTGTAGCTTATCATCAACCAGTTTCTAAAAAAGAGATTGATAAGAGGAGAGGAGCAAATAGTACGTATACCTTAAAGCGTCTTAAGGAAATGGGGTTTATAAATATTAGCGAAAGAAGCAAAGACGGCTCTTATATTTATATGACGACTTCTTATTTCCTTGTATATTTTGGTCTAAATAGTTTAGAAAGTCTTCCTCCTTTAAATAAAGACTCAGAGAATTTTCAGAAACATGAAGATAAGTAATTATCTTGTTTTTTATGCTTTTATGTATAGGGATAGGTCAATATTGAATAAATTGAGCCAATATAATAACGTTTTTAAAAAAACAGATGTTTATGATTTTATTTTTTCTGATTACTATAATAGAGAGTTTGGAAGCCCTTTATATAAGGAGTTATGGGTTATGAATAAATATACCAATGGTTTTAATGATTATGAGCTTAAGATTAAATCCATTGAAGTTGAACAGCATTTTCTAAAAAATGGTAAAAGACAGATTAATATTGATCCAGGGCTTGTTTCTCTCTCACATATAATTTTGTTTTCAACCAAATTTGTTTCTCATAGAATTCCTCTTAATCAAGGTATATATGCTGAGATTGAGCTTATTTATGAAAATGGTAGCTATAGACCTCTTAAGTGGACATATCCTGATTTCAGGACGCCTTTTATCATTGATTTTTTTAACAAATTACGAAAGGAGATGAAGTGTTTAAGATAACAGTAAGGAGGAATATAGTGTTTGTTCATTATCATAGGGATTATAAGGAGAGATATAGGCTTCCTCATCCTCATAAATGGTTTGTTGAATTGAGTTTTCTTAAAGAAGATATTAATTCAAAGGGATTTAGCATAGATTTTGTTGAGCTGGGAGAAAAACTTGAAAAGATTCTTGAGCCATTCCAGAATAAAACCTTAAATGAACTTGAATATTTTAAGGAAAAAAATCCAACAGCAGAGCATATTGCTCTTGTTGTTTACGAGCTTTTTAATGATGAGACAATAGTTTCAATAGCAGTTGGAGAAGAGCAAAATTATATAACTCTTTATATAAATGAATAGAAATTTTTGGGAAGATTTCTGGGCAGGGTTAATTTCTCTTTTACCATTAGGTATAACGATTTTCTTTTTGTATTTTTTGATAAACTTTTTTGGTAAATTTTTTGAGAGTATTATTGTACTGATTCCCTATATAAACAGATTCCCACATTTTTTCAGGCTTCTATTTAGCTCTTTGATATTGCTTCTGGTCATTTATCTGTTGGGATTGTTTGCTATGAATGTTGTCGGTAAGTGGGTAATAGGTATGTTTGATAAAACACTTCAATCTCTACCTCTCATACAATCTGTTTATCGGGCAGTAAAGAAACTTGCTACTGCTGTTTTTATAGATAAAAGAGCCTTTAAAGAAGTTGTTTGGCTTACTTTCCCAACAGAGGGTAGTTATGCACTTGGGTTTATAACAGGAGAGATAACATCTGAGGAAGGCGAGAAACTCTTTACAGTTTTTGTCCCTACAACGCCTAATCCAACGTCAGGTTATCTTTTATATATTAGAGAGGAAAAGGTAATAAAAACTTCTCTTTCCATAGACAAAGGGCTTTCTATTATTATGTCAGGTGGTATTATAAGCAATAGGGATTTAATATTTGGAACCAGTAAAAGAAAGAGAACGAATAATATATCTCTGGGCAATAAGGTAAAGGATAAGGAGGGGAAGGATAGCCATTAATGATGCTGCCATTAACAGAGGATAATTTGTAGTTTCTGCTCTTGAATAGTAGGCAAGTCCAACCTGAATTGGTCTCATAAAATCGCTGTCAGTCATTATTAAAGGCCAGAGAAAAGAATTCCAACCTCCAATAATGTTAAATATAATAATAGCTGTTAGAGGAGTTTTGGCTAACGGAAGAGCAATTCTTCTAAGTATTGTGAATTCGTTTGCTCCGTCTATACGTGCTGATTCAAAGATTTCTTCTGGTATTGTCTTAAAGAACTGTCTTAAAAGAAAAATAGAAAAAATATTAACAGTCCAGGGTACGGTAAGGGCAAGATATGTATCTATCCATCCGATTTTTGAAAGTAGCATGTATGATGGAATAAGGTAAAGAGGTAGTGGAATTTGCATAAGAGCAATAAGGGAAACAAAAATAACTTCTCTGCCTTTAAATTCCAATCGGGCAAAAACATAAGCAGCAAGAAGAGATGTGATTACCACACCAAGAACAGATACAACCGTGATAATTAAAGTATTGGCAAAGTATGTAGGTAATGGAATGGTTTTCCACACATTTATAAAGTTTTCAGGATGAAGATTGGAAGGAAATAGCGTGGGGGGAAATTGAAGAGCCTCTTTTCCGTCTTTAAATGCAGTGATAAGCATCCAGTAGAAAGGGAAGGCTACAAATATTCCTCCTACAAAAAGGGTCAGATATATACTTGCTTTTTTTAGTAATTTACCCATAGTGGATTTTGGGTTCTATAACCTTTTTTTGAATGTAGGTTAGAATCAGTATAAAAAGAAAAGATATTAGAGCTAAAGCAGCACCTGAGCCCATTTGCCATTCTTCAAAGGATTTTTCATAAAAATAGTACATAACAGTTCTTGTTGTCCCTAAAGGTCCTCCTGCAGGAGATGTCATTATCCATATCGGAGCAAAAATATTAAAACTGGATATTATAGTTACTATAAGTACATAGAATGTTGTTGGCATAAGTAAAGGCCAGGTAATACGCCAGAATCTTGTCCATGTTCTTGCTCCATCAATTTTTGCTGCTTCATAGTATGTTGGGTTGATATTGTTTAAGCCTGCAAGATAAATAATAATATTATATCCCAGTCCGTGCCATACACCCATAATAACCAGAGAAAAAAGTGCGACAGAGGGCCCTTTAAATATGTATGGTAGATGAGTGTTGAACAGCATCTCAAAAATTCCTTTTGATTCATGCAGCCATTTTAGCCCTCTCCCTCCAAGGGCTCTTATAAATAGATTGGCTATGCCTATGTTTGGATGAAACATCCATTTCCATACTACGCTACTCGCTACAACTGACGTTACAACAGGCAGGTAAAAGATAGATCTAAAGAGGTACTTTCCTCTTTCGGTTTTGTGTATTAGATATGCAAAGAAAAGGCTTAGCATTATTTCAAGTGGAACAAGAAAAACTACATAATAAATGGTATTTATAAATGCTTTATAAAATTTTTCATCATTTATTAAAGAAAGAAAATTTCCAAGACCAACAAAGGATTCTGGTCCACCCATTCCCCATTTATAAAGGCTTAATATTACTGTGAATATAAGAGGAAAAACACGGAAAGGAATAAGAATGATAAAGGGAAGTCCCAGAAAGAGTAAAATGTAAATGGTCTTTTTCATTTAGTTTAGTCCAAAAGCCTCCTTTAAAAGCTCACTGACCTTTTCAATGTGTTCCTCTCCAATGAGTATGGTAATTGAAGAGATTGAAGTTGAAATCATTTCAATATTTATTCCGTTTTCGCTAAGTATTGAAAACATTTTTCCTGCTATCCCTGGTACTGAGGAAAGATTATTACCAACAATGGTAATCATGCCCATATCTCTTCCAAGAACAACATCTTTGACCTTTAAAGACCTGTTCTTTTTAAGAAAAGAAATTATATTACTTACTTCAGCATCGTCCACTGCAAAAGAAATATCAGTAGTGCCTCTCCCTGTACTTGATTCTGAAATGAGGTCTACATTAAAACCTTCTCTTCCAAGTGCAGTAAAAATCTCTGCAGCAATACCTGGTTTATCAGGTAGTGATTTTAAAACTAATTTTGCACGTTCTTTTTTAACAATGATATGTTCAACAATGTTTTTTATATCTTCCATGTTTTACCTCCTTTCTTAAGTATAAATAAATTAATATGTTTGTCAAGTTTTACAAATCTAACAAAATTTGATTTAAAAATTTTTTTGTTTAATATAGTTTAAGACTTTATTAATTAATTTGAGATTAAGATTCGTTTCGCTTTCAAATTTACCTTCATAAGCAAGTTTTGCCTGTCCAAGGTCATAGCAGGTAGAACTTTCAACATTTATAAGCAGGCCTTTAAGATTAGATTCTCTAAATGCATCCTGATGTTTTATGTAAAAAGCCTCACAGCAAGAACCTATATAGTCAGTTATCCCTTTTTTCTTAAGTTTTTCAAATGTTTCTATAAGATTTTCAAAACTTACAATAGTGATTGGCTCTAATCCATGTTCCATAGCCAGCTTATATCCTTCACCTACTGAACATAAATCACATACGATGCATTCATTCTTAAATCTGTAAGTACAGTCAGCCTTTTTTGAACAGTATGGAAAAAGAAATACCCTGGGTTTGAAAGCATCGCCTGGTTCAAAATTTACATTGAATATATGATTTACTTCTTGAGGTGTGAATCCCTGTTTTATCCATTCCCATTTTTTAAATACCTCTTTAAATGCTCCAAAAATATCCTCTTTTGGAAGGAATGAATGGGATATAAGAAAGTCCTCTACAGCTTTTATTATTTTTATAGGTTTCATAGGAATATTTTTCAAAAGCCTTTCCATATCATTAAGGGATTTTCTATCGTCAACAAAAAAATCGCCTGTAATAAGTGTAGACCTTAAAGCATTTTGTTTGCTGTTTACTACCATGTTTATCCTTATGGTTCCTTCATTAGAACGATATGTTCCTGAAATCTGTCCCTGGCTTTCGGGAGGAAGCTTTATTCTGTTTATCCACTTGTCAGAGGAAAAAAAGGGAAGTTTCCTCTCAATGAGATTAAGCTCTTTTTCTGATAGACGTCCCTCTTGAAAATCTATTGAAAATTCTTTTGAAAGAGAGTTAACCAAACTGTTTTTTATACTCTCTCTATCGGGAGTTTTACCTGTTTCAAGTTCTAAACAGGTAACCCTTTCTTTTACAGAGTCAATTTCTTTGGGTTTGAGTTTATCTATGGGAACTTTCAGTGCATAGAGCATTTCAGAGATTTTATCTTTTACAAGTAAGGTGCCCTGGAATAAAAAAGCATTTTTAAATGTAGCACCGCCCATACCAGAGATTTTTTTCCCGTTGACTTCTATATCGTTTCTTGGTTTAAAAACAGCATCAACTCCAAGTTTAGAAATACCTTTTGCAATAGCTTGTCCTACAATTTCATACATTTTGTGTGGAGGATAGGGGAAAAAATCATGGGGAGCTATGATTTCCCATCCGATTTGAGAAGGGTCAAAATAGATTGTACCTCCTCCAGTTATCCTTCTATTTATATGGATTCCGTTTTCAATACAGTAATTTTCTCGTATTTCTTGTTTTACAGTCTGAAAATATCCGACAAGGACACATTCAGGTTTAAATGAAAGAAATCTTAATGTAGGTTGAGGATGTTCATTCTGGATTTCCAACAATGCCTGATCAGCAGCCATATTCCAGGCTGCATTTTTTAGACCCGTATCAATAATTCTCATTTTCATAGTTTTATTGAACAGCAAGTATAATGATAATTTATCTTATATCCTGCGTTTTTTGCACTTTCTTTTGCCTGTTCAGACCATATTGCGAGTCTATTTATCAGTCCTCTTTCAATAAGCTTCTTTTCAAGTTTATATCTATATACTCCTCTTGGTCTTGCACATCCTAAGGATACAATTCTGAAGTGCTTTTTTAAAAAAGAAAAGAATTTTAAAACCTCGTCAATCGGAGGAGGTTCAACTTTCATCACAATTGGCATTATCACAACAGGAACAACAATCTCATCAGAGAATTCTAAAAGAAGTTTTGCCGCTTCATATTCGCCTTTGATTTTACCATAGTAGAGACCAATTATAATGTGTGGTACAACTTCAAGCCCAGAAGAGTATAGATTCTTAAGACTTTCCCTCATTATAGAAAAGTCATCTAAGTTTAATATTTCTTTCATTGTTTTTTTATCGCCTACAACATCGATTAATGCCTGTCTAATACCTGCTTTTCTCATCATTATAGCTACTTCTTCGCTCACATTCATTCCTGAATGAGCTGATATGAACATTTTCCCTTTGTAGTCATTAATGCCTTTTAAAAAATCTTCCCATGGCATGCTTCCGTTTTTAAACGAACCCCCACTGATTAGAACTCCTTTCATCCCTTTTTCTTCAAGTCTGTAGAGAAGATGAGTGAGCTCTATTGAAGATTTTACAGGTAACATATCCTTAAGAAGGCTGCCTTTGCAATGAAGACAGTTTTGATGGCAAACAGTACCTGTTATTGATATAGCAGGATACAGTCCTTTTTCCCCATCAATTGTTATCATCCCGGGGAGAAAGAAATCCAGCTCTTTTTTACTGCTCTGTAAAGGTTCTTCCAATTGCTCTCCTTAATATCTTTTAGTCTGGCTCTTTTATTTAAAAAACGTACGTATATGTTTTTTATGCTTTTTATGTATTTTTCATTTGATAGCTCATTGTTGATCAACTTAGCAGTTAAATCTCCTGTCTCTAAGGCATATTGAATTCCACTGCCTGTAATGGGATCAATAAACCCTCCTGCATCACCTACTAAGATTTTATTCCCAATAATGTTAGGAAAGGTAACTTCTAAAGGAATTAATCCTGCACTTATATTAAATGGTTTAGAATAAATATATGGTTTATAGAAACTTAGAACATATTCCATAGGTTTATTTAACTTCCCATAGGCTCCTAAGCCAATGTTAGCTATATCTGCTTTAGGGAAAAGCCAGCCATATCCATAAGGAATGTTTAATGAAAATACAACATGCGTATTCATTAATGGGTTTTTTAGTTTAACATTCATGTTAACCGCAGGCAGATACTTATTTGAGGTTCTAAAATGCGAAGAGAGTATTGATTTTGGACCATCAGCTCCTACTATCCATTTTCCCTGATATTGTCCTTTGTTTGTAAATACTGTGTTCTTTTCTATATAGGTTGCTTTTTCATTTACGTGTACGTTTCCCTGCAAGCCTGAAAGCATTTTGGTTTGCCATGACTTTCTATCTATTATCTTGCCAGATGCCTTTTTATATATTCTTCCTCCTGGATAATCAGTAATCATGCCTTTTGTTGGTTGAATAGAAGGTAAATCCATAAAATATGGTATCCATTCTGCACAGGGTATTCGTTTATATTTCTTTTCTTTCTCAAGAATAAGGTAATTTTTAGTTTTTAAAGATTGGGCTAATTTTAGTCCAGCAGGACCTGCTCCAATTATTATTACTTCGTATAATCCCATATCTCACGTTTTATTTTTCTTATGTCTTCTGCTTCTAATTTAAAGGGAAAATTTCTAAGTTCTTCTGACGGACGTTCATTTGCATAGGGTCTATTGCAGGCTACTCTACCTTTGTTCCCTTTGCATCCAGATGTTCTAAAGGCTTCTCCTTCTTCTATATATGGTGTTATATCAATGCCGTATGAAGTAATCTGTTCTTCTTTATTAAATTTAAGCATATCAAATGTGATAATATCTTCATCAATAAGATAACGAGCAAGTTGAATCCTTCGATAATGCGGAATACTGGGTCTTTGGTGTTTTGCCATCAAAGATCCTGGTTCAGGATAAAAGGAAAAAAGATGTGTTTCTCCACCCATAGACCGAATTTTCCAGATAGCATAAGCCATTTCTTTCTCGCTTTCACCTAATCCAACAACAAAATGGCTTCCTACATTTCTTTCTCCAAAAACATTTAAAGCGGCATCAAAAATCTTTAGGTATTTTTCCCATTTATGAGGTCCTTTTACGCCTTCTCCTCTCAAGCTTTTAAAAATCTCCGGTGTGGCAGCATCAATTGCAATACCTATTTTATCAGCACCTGCTTCTTTAAAAGCTTTAAGATCCTTTTCAAATGTTATAGTTGGAGAGATAAGGAATGAGATTGGGACAGAACTTTTCATTTTTATTCTCTTACTGATATTCATTGTATCATATATTGATTTTCTTTTGGTAATCATTGATATACATACTCTCTCAACAATATCTTCTCTTTGTTTTATTCTCTTGATAACTTCATCCGTTTTTACCAGAGGCCATTTAACACGAATGAAAGACTTTTGTTCATAGTATCCCGGACGAACCTTAGATAATCCGCAGTAAGCACAGTTCGCACTGCATCCTTCCTCATAGTTTAACAATATATTTATACATCCCAGTGTCGCATTTCTATAAAATCTTCCTTTAGAAATGCCCAATGTTATGCCTGCTGCCAGGGAAATACGTATATAATCAGGACTATTCATACACTCTCCTTAAAAAATTGTTTTTATTAATAATGATGTTTGATAAAAAATAGTTGCCAGAATCCAGCCTAAAATTATTGAGTATAAAATAACAATCACAGACCATTTCCACCCAGCTTCTTGCTTTATGGTTGCTATTGTAGCAATGCATGGAACATATACCAGACTCATAATCATAAAAGCGTATGCAGAAATAGGTGTAAACAGGGTTTGTATAGAACTTCTTAAAGTAGTCCCAAATAGAGTTCCCAGACTACTTACTACTAATTCTTTAGCCATAAAACCCATAATAAGGGCAACAGCTGCTTCATAGAATCCAAAACCTGATAATTTAAGTACAGGGGCAAAGAAACTGCCTATTTTACCTATGAAACTTTCCCTGGACGCATATTCTACTCCAGGAGGTAAGGAAGCTAATACCCACATTATCACTGCTGCAAGAAGAATTACGGTCCCAGCCTTTTTTATAAAGAGTTTAGATTTTATCCAGACAGATATAAAGATATCTTTCCATACAGGCATCCTATAAGGAGGCAATTCAACAATTAATGGAGCTATTTTTGCTTTAAAGAATATATTTTTAAATATTCTTGCTACTATCATTGCTATAATTATTCCTAAGAAATAAAGAGAAAGTACTACAAATGCTTCTTTATGAGGAAAGAAAATAGATGCAAAAAGTACATAGATAGGTAGACGTGCAGAGCACGACATTAATGGAAGAACAAGTATAGTTAGTATTCTATCCTTTTCCGAATCAAGTGTTCTTGCTGACATTATGGCTGGTACAGTGCAACCAAATCCCATTATCATGGGGATAAACGACTTACCGTGAAGACCGAAAATATGCATAAATTTATCCATAATAAATGCTGCTCGAGCCATGTATCCAGAACTTTCAAGTATGCCTATTCCTAAAAAGAGGAGAGCTATATTGGGAAGAAAAACAATTATAGAGCCAACACCGCCTATAATGCCATCAACAATAAATGAGATAATTATGCTGGATATATTAAGCCCTGTTAAAAAGGTTTTTATTATTACGGATATCCACTCGAAAAAACTTTCTATAAGATTGGATAACGGAGTTCCAATGGTAAATACAAGATAGAACATAGCACCCATGACAAGAATAAAGATGGGTATACCAAGAAATTTGTTGGTTACTATTCTATCAATCCTATCAGAGATGAAGATTCTTTTTTCCAGTGGGAGCTCGTTTTTTACGGTTTCTTTTATTAATCCCTCAACATAAGCATATCGTTTTTCAACAAAGTATAATTCAAGATTTTGAGAATGCAGAAAATCTGAGATTATTTTCTTGTATTCATTAAGCCTTTTTAGAGTTTCTTCCGAAAAGTTGAGTATGTTTTCTCCCTCAAGAAACTTTAGAAATATCCATCTTTTGTTCACACCAATGTTCTCTGGTACTGTTATGTATTTAATAGCTTTTTTAATGGTTGTTTCAATCCTCTCTTTATATTGAATCTTAAATCTTTGTTGCGTAGGGGTTTTTATTTCCTGAAGTATTGAAAGTTTTAGCCTATCTGTACCTATCTTTTTATGGGCAACAGTTTTAAGTATTCTGATATTCAATATTTTCTCCAGGGTTCTAATATCAATTGTTTTTCCCTGTATTTTAACCATATCCATCATATTGAAGACAACAAGCGTTTTTATCCCTGCTTCAAGTATATCAATAAGTAAGGTAAGGCTCTTTTCGAGGTCTGAGGCATTTACAACTACAACAACAAGGTCACTTTTTTTACTTATTATAAAATCACGCGCTATTCTTTCATCAATTGATTTAGGATTCAGGGAATAGGTTCCTGGTAAATCAACTATGTTAATTATATGTTCACCAATCTTATATTCGCCATATTTTTTCTCAACGGTTACGCCTGACCAATTTCCAATATGTTGATGTAAGCCTGTTAAAGCATTAAATATTGTTGATTTTCCACTATTCGGATTACCTGCAATGGCCACTGTATAGTTCACGCAGGCCTCACAAAGATTTTTGCTGCCATACGGGCTCCTATCCCTATTCTTATGCCATCTTTAGCTATAATAATAGGGCCATTTGTCCCGCCTGAAATTATCTCAATATTGGTTCCAGGTAAGAGCCCCATATCAATAAGGCGTCTATAAAAACCAGGACCACCTTTTAGTTCGTCAATTATTACCTGGCTCCCTATTCTTGCTTTTAATAAAGGAAATGTATTATTCATATACTTTTTTATTTTTTTTAAGGTTTCTGTTTATTTTCTCTATTGCTTTTAAAGCATTATCAGTAATGTAATGTTCAATAGAACAAGCATTTTCGTAGGCTTCTTCAGAACTTAATCCAAGAATGGACTGAAAAAAATCAAATAAGATTTTATATTTTCTCAGTACAATAAGAGCTTCTTTCTCTCCCTGTTCTGTGAGTTCTATATAGCCATAGTGTTCATGAATAACGAATCCGTTCTTACTGAGTGCCTTAACTATATTGATAACGGAAGCGGGTTTTACCCCCAATTTTTGGCTGATATCTTTTACCCTGACAACATGATTTAATTGGGAAAGCAGGAAAATGGTTTTAAGATAGTCCTCTCTACTGGGAGAAAGTTCATTCATAAATACTCCTAACAATGTTAGCCATGTCTAATTTTATATAAAAAAAAGGGTTTGTCAATAGAAATTTATTTATTTAATATTAATCTTTTTTATATTGTATTGTACTATTTTTATTGAAGTATTAGTTCACTTACAGTCTTTATTCATAATTTGTTCTGTATCCCGTTTCAACATTAAAAATTGAAAATATTGGGAATACTTTTCTTTTCAATTTATATGAGGTATATACTCCATAGGCTAATCCTATATCAAATGATGTATAGAAATTTCTTGTAATATCCCATTCCACGCCTGGAAGCAGGTGTATATCAATAACAAAGTTATTAACAGGGTTTCTTTTTGGCAATTTCATATATGTGAAGCCCATGCCTGTTTCTATCATAGGCTTTAACGGATTGTTTGTTAAAAAGTATTTAACATTACACTCATTTCTGAGAATAAAGTTATGTTTTATATATATTCCACCGATAGAAAGAGAGATGTCCAGATTATCGTACAAAGAAAGGTTAAAAACAATGGCAGGAATAGGTCCACCTGCAAAGTTTATTCTTAAGCCCATTCCAACACTTTTTATTTCAGGATTTTGGAATGTAAAACCTTTAAACAAAACAAAGAAAAGAAAATGCATATGACCTCCTTTTTTAAATTATATTTATAAATAGTTATATGTCAAGAGACAGAAAGCCAGCTTTGTTTATAAGAAAGTATAAAAA
>JALVRC010000143.1:529-10723 GCA_027025255.1 Caldifarciminota bacterium | reverse complement strand
ATTTATATTACTGAAGATAAAAAAATTAAACATAATATTTTAGTATACAAAAATTCTCTGAGAGGCATAATTAAAGGTGTAATTTACGATAAGAATACAGGCGAAAGAATTAAAGGATATGTAACAATTGACAAATTAAATATAAAAACTTTTACGGATACATACGGAGGGTTTGAACTTACAGCCTTACCACCTGGGAAATATATTTTACGGGCCGGTGCAAAAGGAAAATTTGACAGTAAGATTTCAGTAAGTGTGGCAAAAGCACATACAACAAACGTTAACATTTCATTAAGTAATAAAAAAATCCTATTCTATTTTAAGCCAGGGGAGAAATATATTGAACCGAGATTTATCCCTGTTTTAAAAGAAATAGCAAAATTCCTTAAACAAAGACCGGGAATAACACTTGAAATACAAGGGCATACTGATAGTGTAGGAAAGAGCAATGTAAACAAACATGTTTCAAGGGATAGAGCACAGGCTGTTGCCAGCTATTTAATAAAATCTGGCATTTCCCCTGAAAGACTAATAGTAAAGGGTTATGGAGAAAGTGCTCCCATAGGAGATAATAGAACTCTTATTGGAAGAAGCATGAATAGAAGAGTTGTACTTGTTATACTCAATGAATATTAAAATAAAAGGAGGAAATAATGATTAAAATTGCTTTTATACTGTTAAGCGCAACCAGAGGAGATATAGGTGTAGGTTTTGTTTTAGGATTACCTACAGGATTAAGTATGAAATACTTTCTTCAAAATGATAAAGCCCTGGAAATAAATGCTGCTATATATATGTCTCAATATGGTACTGGGCTATCTGGTATTATTTTGTACGAATGGCACGATGCTCATGTCTTTAGAGAAAGAGGTATGGAATTTTTCTACGGATTAGGACCAACAGTATTTACATATAATAATCCTGAAACAAATACAAATATTTTTGGCGTAGGTGCAGGAGGTGTTGTTGGCATTGAGTACTTTACATTAAAACACCTATCCCTATTTGGAGAAGTAGGGCCATTTGTTTCAATCCTGCCTTCTACATATTTCTCAATAAACGGAGGTCTTGGTCTAAGGTTTTACTTTTAATGAATTATAAAAAAAAATGGCTTCTCTTTATTCTATTTGTTCTTTTAATTATAATTTTAGACCAGATTAGTAAATTTTTAGTACTGAAATTCGCTCCTTTAAATACACCACTGGAAGTATTGGGAAACTTCTTTAGAATAACTTTTGTCTATAATGAACGTGGTATTTTTGGTACCTCCTTCGGTCCACATTGGTTATACTATCTTTTACCAGCAGGAGGGATTGTATTTGTTTTTATTCTATTTCTAAAGTCAAAAAGCTATTTTTTAAGCATTGTATACGGAATGATAATAGGCGGCGGATTAGGTAACCTTATTGATAGATTATTATACGGAAAAGTCATAGATTTTCTGGATTTTGGCATTGGTAATTTAAGATGGTACTTTTTCAATATTGCAGATGCTTCTGTTGTAATATCTATCCTTCTTTTGTTATCAGAAGAAATCTTCTTTGCAAAAAAACATACATGATTAAAGGTATAGTTTTTGATATAGACAACACATTATTAGATTTTATGTCTATGAAAGTCAGTGCTATTGACGCTGCTATATCCAGTATGATAGATGCAGGATTAAGTAAAACCTACAAAGAAGTAAGAGAAAGTATTGACAAGATATACAATATCTATGGGATAGAGTACCAGAATGTTTTTGACAGGGTGTTAGAGGAGCTTTTAGGGAAAGTTGACTATCATATCCTTGCAGCAGGAATTATAGCCTATAGAAGAGCAAGAGAAGGTACAATTGCTTTATATCCCCACGTTAAACTGACCCTTATGAAACTCATAAAGCAAAATATTAAACTTGGCGTGCTCTCAGACGCTCCTAAAAAACAGGCATGGTTAAGACTCTGCGAAGTAGGCTTAAATCACTTTTTTGATTCAGTTGTTGCGCTGGAAGATACGGGAAAAAGAAAACCAGAACCAGAACCATTCAATTTAATCTTAAATAACCTTATGATTAAAAATCCGAACCAGGCTATAATGGTAGGAGATTGGGCGGAAAGGGATATAAAAGGCGCCAAAGATATTGGGATGATTACAGTCTTTGCAAGATATGGTGATAGCTTTGATACAAAGGATTCAGGTGCTGATTTTGAAATTAGTGATATCCTTAACCTCTTGGATGTGATAAAGGAGTTAAATGATTCTCGGAATAGGAATTGACATTGTAAGTATCAAAAAAATAAAAAAACTAATTGATATTTATAATGAAAGATTCCTGCAAAGAGTTTATACAAAAAAGGAACGAAATGTCCCACTTAAATCTTTAGCTGCTCGTTTTGCTGTAAAAGAAGCATTTATGAAAGCCCTGTCTACAGGTTATAATAAAGGCGTTAAATTCAAAGATATTGAAGTTCCTGGATTTAATAAGAATCCAGAAATTGTAATATCTAAAAATATTAAGGCACTTTTCCCTGATATTGGGAACGTGCATGTAAGTATATCACATGAAGATGAATATGCTGTTGCATTTGTAATAATAGAAAAAAAGGAGGAAAAATGAAAAAAAGAGTGCTAATTGGTCTTATTTTAATAATGAGTACAATTAATGCATCTCCAGGACTATTTGGAGGTAGAGGAATCTTCAGGGTAGAAGATGTTAAATCAGAAGGGCAGGGGATGTTATCTCTCTCTGTTTATCCTGGGATATATAGAGAGTTTTCATATACAAACCAGGGACAGGACAGTGGAAACTATTATAAACTTCCTTTAAGAGTAAGCACCACCTATGCACCTCTTGAGTGGTTAGAAGTGATTATAGCTCCTGAATACGATCTATGGACTATAGAACCGAGTAATTTTCCCCCTGATATTATGGGGTTTAACGACACAAGATTCGGGTTTAAACTTTCACTCACTTCACTTCCGGTTTTTAAAATAGGATTATTGTCTGATTTCTATTTAGCGACACAGGACAGTAGATTCCTCTCAAAAGCAGGAAACAAATCTAATTCTTTTGACTTTCAATTACTCACAGCTTTTGACATGAATGATGTATCTGACGTGGCACCTTTTAACTTTATACTAAACACTGGATACAGAATTGATAAATATCTTAATGACAGAGTGATACTTGGCTTTGGCACAGAATTACCAGGGGAATGGCTTGGAATAATGGCTGAGCTCTACACTATGCAGGGGACAGACAGCCTTTTTAACTTTAATAAATACCCGTTAATACTCTCCCCTGGCGTTAAATTTTACTTTCCGATAGGATTTGGACTTTCTGGTGGGATAGATCTTATTTATAGCGGAAAGATAAATTTTAGAGGGAACGTAGGTATAAATCTGGTAACAGAATTTCTAAAACCTCCTCCTCCTCCGATCGGATACATGGTCCTTACTGTAATGGATACATTTACAGGAAAACCATTACCAGCTATTATATCCTTTCCTGACACTACCCTAAACCTACCTGTTTTCAGAGCTGACAGACACACAGGAATAGCAAAGATAGATAGCATAAGACCAGGAGTGATTAGTATTAAAATCTCAGCAAAAGGATATCGCTCTAAAATAGCAGCAATTCCTATTGAAAAGGACCAAATTTCTAAGGTTACAGTAATGTTATTACCTGAAAATCTATATGGATCAATTTCAGGAACCGTTAAGGATGCCAAAACCGGAAAACCTTTAAAAGGGGCTAAAATCATTATTAAAGGGAAAAATTACCCGGAAAAAACAACGGATGAAGCTGGCTTTTTTAGATTTGACAGTATCAAGGTTGGCGTTGTCTCTCTCCAGATAGCTTATCCTGAATATATAAATGATGTCCAAACTGTTCAAATAGAGATGAATAAAACAGCAACTATTGAAGCTAAACTCAGGCCAGCTCTTGTTAAAGGAATATTCTTTGGACAGGTTCTGGATAGAAAATCAGAAAAACCCCTTAAAGCAACTATAACCTTTGTTGGGACTTCTCTTCATCCTGTAAAAACCAATCCACAGACAGGAGTTTTTAAAGCTGAACTCCCTGCAGGTACATATGAAATAATGGTATCTTCTGAAGGATATATTTCTCAACCTGGTGCTATCGTTATTAAAGAAGACGGTACAACTGAAAAGAACTTTAGACTTGTTAAAAAAGGTATGACATTTACATTCCATAATATTCTTTTTGACTTTAACAAAGCAACACTTAAACCAGAATCTTATCCTGTATTGGACAAAGCCGCTGAAATACTTAAAGAAAACCCAAATATTCTCATAGAAGTACAGGGTCATACTGATAGCGTTGGAAACGATGCATACAATCTAAAACTTTCTCAAAGAAGAGCTGAAGCTGTTGTAACATATCTGATAAATACCCACCATATTAATCCAAAACAACTTATTCCAAGAGGATACGGAGAAACAAGACCTATCGCATCCAATACTTCAGAATCTGGTAGAGCACAGAATAGAAGGGTGGAGTTTGTAATCTTAGGACAAATAGGAGAGTAGGATGGATTTAAAGCCAAAAACAATTGCATACATTGTCTTTGCCTCATTATTCCTTCTTTCAGTACTTATTAATATTATTACAATAAGTGCTCTTAGCAGTAAAAACAACAGATGGAAGGATGTAACTTCAAATCTGAGCATGTATCTTAAAGGTGAAATTGATGATTGGAAAGGAGAGCTACTAAAAGCTGACGGACTATTAAAGCAGAGAGGAATCTCTAAAAATCCTTATGAGGAAGAGAAAATTAATATTGAAAGTGATATAAACGATATAGAAAAATCTTTAGAAAAGCTTTCTAAACAAAAGGGAGACAAATGGCTAACACTGTATCAAGAAATTATCAACCACCAACTAAGCACAAGAGAAAAGATAAAAATTTACCTTAATAGCATTGGAAATATTAAAGGTAAGTGACGCAAAAATATTAGTTAATCTTTTTGTAGAGAATGAGGTAGTAAATAAAATTGAACTCACTGTTCATGGGGAGTTAATTCCTCCCCATGAACAGTTTACAAACGCTATTTATAAATATCTAAAGGGTAAAATAAAAAACCTTTCTCTTCCCCACAATAAAGCCTTAATTACCCCTTTTCAGAAAAAGGTCTTAGATGTAATAAAAAATATTCCCTATGCTCATACAGTAGCCTATTCAGACATAGCTCAAACATTGGGGAATAAAAATTTAGCACGAGCTGTTGGCAATGCACTAAACAAAAATCCTTTCCCTTTAATATATCCATGCCACCGTGTTGTTGGGAAACATTCTTTCGGGGGATTTTCTAAAGGAGTATTTCTCAAACGTTATTTACTATCGCTTGAAGAAAAATATATATAAAAAAATAGAATATTTATTAAACAGGCAGTATATCCCTAAAAAGGAAGTGCTTGTTAGCGGGGATGAAAATCAATACAAAACCATGAAAAATATCTGTATCTTTTTAAAAGGGAAGCATTTTAATCCTTTTGTTCTTTTTAAACAAAACATATACGATGAACCTCCTATTATCAACAACAGCATTGAAAGAGCTATATTTAAAGATATTGGCTTATGGATAAGATTTTTTACAATACCAAAAGAACCAAATGAAATATCAAAATACATAAACAATACTTTTATCGTTCAAGAATTTATAAGATCTACAGATGAAAAAATTGTTATTGAACAGTTAAAAGTAATTACTATTTATAACTTTTCTGCCTTTTCCATAGAGCCAATGTTTATAGAAAATACAGAGTATCTGTACACACTTCATAATCATACATCTTTTAAAATAACCTTTTTTGCTGATATGTGGATTAATGGTAGTTTTTTAGGCTCAACCTCTGACTTTATATTTACTAAACCCAATAAACTTACTGGCACTCTTAAGATAAGCATTAATTACTCACTTCAGAGTGTAATTTCTATTGAAAATAATATCATAGTATTTGTTAAGAATCCTCAGTTAAAAAAGCTTCTTATTACTAAAGAAATTACAGAAATTGGGATATTTAAAAATGTTGGCTATTTAAAAATTGGAAGAACGTGGGGATTCTTTAACTATAGAAAAATGCTTCCATATAAAATTCTATTATTTTTTAACATTGAAAGGAAACAATGAAAAGACTTTTCATAGCTGATTTGCATATAGACGAGTTCTTTTCAAAAAAAATAATTGAAAGATTCTTTATGATACTTTCTAAAGAAAAACCTGATGAAGTATATATCTTGGGTGACCTTTTTAATATTGGTATTCAGTACAAAATTATTCTCTCTTCTACAATCAAAAAGGTTGTTAGAAAACTAAAAAAATACAAAAATGTATACTTTCTTCCGGGAAATCATGATTTGTGGATAAATGATTTGATGGTAAAATCAGGCATAAAAGTAATTAACGAAGGCTATCTAATAAAAGAAAAAAATATTAAACTGTACCACTATGTAAAAAACGTTGTTCCATCACTTTTTAAAAACAAGCTTTTTATTGCATTCATCACAAGATTCCCGCCTCCTATAGCTCCTTATTTCTTTGAAATTCTTTCATACACATATTTTTTACTTAGAAAAAAAATAGTAACAAACTGCATAAAAAAAATTATAGAAGAGAAAGAAAAAAAGGGGACAATAACCATAATGGCCCATATTCACAAACAATACGATGGGAAACAATTATTTATCCTGGGAGATTTTAGGAACAAACACACGTACCTAATAGAAACTAAAGGTAAAATCTTAAGAAGATATGCCAGGGATTTTTGTAACTAACAAACAAATAAAAATTTCTGATATAAATCTTTCAGGGAAAGGAAAAATGGAAACCTTTTTACTGAACTCTCTAATTTTTATTTCTAAAAAAGGAAAATCAGGATGGAAAACTAAGGTTTTAAATGATCAAAACTATTTTATCTTAATACTCGGACATATTTACGAAAAAATAACATTTAAAACTATTATCAAAGCTATTGAGAAAAAAGATTTTTCTTTCCTTGAAAAAATTGACGGAGCATTTAACATTGTTGCATTAAAAAAGTCATCAAACCGCCTAATATTTATAAGTGACAGATTTAACAGGCTCCCACTATACTATTATAAAAAGGATAAATTTTTCTTTGTCTCATCTGAAATCAAAACAATTGCTTACTTAGAAAGGCCTTCATTTGATAACAACAGTTTACTGGAGTTTTTCACATGCGAAGGTGTAATGGGAAATAAGACTATGTTTAAAAACATTTATCTACTGGAACCTGGAGCTTATCTAACCATTGAAAATTCCAATCTTAATATAAATTATTATTATAAACTCAGAATATATCAAAATAAACTTGCTATTGATGAGGCTATCGAAATCTATCATAATCTACTGATAAAATCTGTTGAAAAAAGGCTCACAAGAGATACTGGTATATACCTTAGTGGAGGAATGGATTCAAGATTACTTTTATTCTCTGCCCTTGAAATAGGATACCACCCAAGAACCTACACCTTTGGGACACTTGAAAGTGATGATGTTTTAATTGCATCACAAATTGCAAAAGAAACCGGAGTTAAAAACCTCAAACTTGGAATGGATAAAAATTACCTGAAGAAATGGGCAAAAAAGGGTGTAAGTTTTACTGATGGAGCCTACAACATTATAAGGATGCACGGTATTGATGCTCTGTCTTTTATTTCTGATGAAGTTGAGAGTGTTTTCAATGGCTTCGGAGGGGATTATCTTATGAGATTTTCTGGGTGGTTTTCAAGCATGAAAAAGGATTCTTTAAAGAATCTCATAGCCTACATTTTAAAATGGGCTAATATAGTAATACCATTTAACGAAATAGAAAACGCATTCACAGAAGATTTTCTTAAAGATATTACTCAATACCCTATAAAAACAATAGAAAACTTTATAAAAAATAGTAAGATTCATACGAAAGAGATACTAAGACTGTACTACTTTTTAAAAGAAAGAATGCTTCGCTTAACTGTGCTTGGATTATATCAAGATGCTCCTTATATTTTTTCTAAAACCCCATTTACAGACTTAGAATTAATGCGATTCGCTCTCCAACTTCCACAACACTTAAGACGAGGAGAGAAATTACGCTTAGCTTTAATTAAAAAATATTACAAAACATTTAAACATATCCCATGGTCAGCAACAGGGATGGGAGCCAAATATCCTTATCTATTTCAGATTATAGGTAGATGGTGGACAAAAAGAAGATACGTAGACTACGCAGATTATAATACCTGGTTTAGAACAAACTTAAAATCATTTATTAAAAAATATCTCTTTTCTGAAAGACTACTTGATAGTAATATTTTTAAGCCTGAATATATCCAAGAAATATTTAAAACCCATATGAAAGGAGAAGACAATTCACGCATTATAGGACTCATTGTAACTTTTTCTATCTGGTTAGAAGAACTTTATTAATCTACTTAAAAGCAAATAAAACAATCAATCTAAAACCTATTAAAATCTTAAAGATAAAACGTGCAAAAGATGAATGTATCTTGTGTTTGGTAAAAAACTTATAAAAACTTATAAAATGATGCATCTTTGCCTTTTTTCTATTTTTCTTATACACATTCTCTCCTAAAATGTGTGTAACTGCAGGCACAGGTATATACCAGACCTCCCAACCTGCTTTCTTTGTTCTCAAACAAAAATCCATGTCTTCTACATACATAAAGAAATCCTCATCAAATCCATTCAATTTGGTAAAAACTTCTTTTCTAACAAGGAAAAAAGCTCCGGACACAGACTCAACTTTATGGGGCTTTGAAATATCTAAATCTCTATATAAATAGTACCTTGAAAGCTTATTGTGAGGGAAAATCTTTGTAATGAAAGAATTCCTTCCGAAAAAGAGCATTGGAATTGTTGGATACCTTCTCAGCGTCCACTGGATACTACCGTCACTATTGTAAATTAAGGGACCTACTACTCCAATCTTCCTATCTTTCTTTATAAAATCCAGACACTTTTTGATACCGTCTTTCTTTAAAACAGTATCTTGATTAAGAAAGAGTAAGAAATCGCCTCTTGCATGTAAAGCTCCCCTATTGCATGTTTTAGCAAATCCCATATTGGCATTGTTAAAAATAAACCTTACACCCGGAAATAAGTTCTTAGCTTTTCTAATAGTATTGTCAAAAGAAAAATCATCCACTACTATCACCTCAACGTCCATATCCTGAGGTAAGGAGGCTAAACATTTTAATAAAAGACCTTTTGAATTGAAATGAGGTATAATTATTGACAATTCAGGCAAAAAAGCTTCTCCATGCCAATTTTAAAACCAGGAAAAAAGCCTGATATATTATATTTTTTGAAAGTTTTGAAACCCCAACACGTCTCTCCTTAAAAATAATGGGAATTTCTTTAATCTTATACCCCTCCTGATGTACCCAAAAATTCACCTCTATTTGAAAAGCATATCCCTCTGACTCAATGGTATGCTTTAAAATAGAAGTTAAAACCGAAGATCTGAAACATTTATAGCCTGCGGTTAAATCATTAACAGGAATGCCTGTAAAAAGTCTCGCATAAATATTCGCCCATCTTGAAAGAAGGTATCTCTTTTTGGGCCAATTCAAAACTTTAGCCCTGGGAATATAACGCGACCCAATAACAACATCATATTTCTTTATAAGCTTAAGAAAAATTGGTAATGCTTCAGGGGGATGAGAAAAATCGGCATCCATTTCCATAACAACCCTATAATCACGTTTTATAGCCCATTTAAAGCCTCTTATGTAAGCAGTCCCTAACCCTAATTTTGCCTCCCTTTCTATTAAATGAACCCTTTTGTCCTTGTAAGCTATTTTCTTTACTATCTCTGATGTTCCATCAGAGGAGTTATCGTCAATTACAAGTATATCAATATCTTTAACAATATGAAATATCTTTTTTATAAGTGCGCCAATATTACCCCTTTCATTATAAGTAGGTATAATTATTAATTTTTTCATGCATAAAAATTTTACACATTATAATAAGCTTGTCAATATTTATCAATGCGGTTTTAAAATAAAACATATGTGTGTGCTAAAACATATAACACACAGCACTTAAACCGCCAGGGACCTAAAGGGAAACCTATAAATAAAAAATTAAAAAGAACAAACTAAATGGCATATTTTTGCTGTAAAAGGAACAACAAATTCTTCATTTCCCCCTGCGTGT
>JALVRC010000143.1:0-519 GCA_027025255.1 Caldifarciminota bacterium | reverse complement strand
CAAAAGGAGCGGTCCTCCTCCCACCGCTCCTTTTCTTATTAAAAAAAAGCTTGACATAGCTCATTTTGTATATAAAATTAAGTTATGAACTTATTAAAGAAATACCTTTACCAGTTTTCTTTCTTAAGAAAAATAAGCAAGATTAACGTGCTACACGAACATTTTCTTAAAACACTATATCTCTGGATAAGTAAAGGATTAGGTCCTATTGAATATCATGCATATAATTTGCATAAAAAAGGAAGGTGGCATTTAAAGAATTTTTACATCTCAAATAAAACTGTAACCTATGAAATTAGAAAAAAGCTCAATAATAAAAAATGGATACCTCTTTTAGAAAACAAGCTCTTTTTTTTCTACGTATTAAAACATTTTGATATTCCAACAATACCAGTATTTCATTTCTATCATACAAAATCTCCCTCCTTTTCTAATCCTTCTTACCTTAAAAATCTCTTTAAAAAAGAAAATATTAAAAATCTTGTAATTAAACCTGTTTCCGGGCTGGGAGGTAAATCC
>JALVRC010000142.1:3638-10810 GCA_027025255.1 Caldifarciminota bacterium | reverse complement strand
ATATAATTACGTTTTCTGCCTTTCCATTTGCATCCAGCCATTGAAAATAGTAAACAGTAGTATCATTACCGGCAAAATAAATATTATAATTTCTGGTATTTACAACGCGCGTTTTTCTTTCCACTTTTTCGTATTTTGTTTTAATAAATGATGTATATGCCCTGGGAGCAACTTTGTCCTCTACAAAATAAACAATAATAAGACTTATTACAGTAAAGAAAATAAAAGGCATATAGATACGTATATAATTAATCCCACCAGCCACAAGTGCTGAAAATGTATTCTCTTTTACCATGATAGTTGTGATAAAAAACACAGCAAGCACAAATCCAACAGGATAAAGTAAAAGAAAGGTTGCAGGCAAATCATAAAAATAATAGAGCAAAATACTTACAAAAGAAGATTTATAATGGATAAAATAAGACAGATGTTCAAATAGATTAATTATATCATATAAAAAAATAACAGCAACAACGGAAAGTAAAGAATAAAATATAAACCATTTGATAACATATCTATCATAAACCCTCATCTTTTAATCCTTATCTTTATACCCAAAAATGAACTAATAAATAAATATGCCATGGGAAAGAAAAAAATTATATTTGGTATCCAGATACCAATAGCAGGGTCAATACTTCCGTCAATCCCATATTTTTCACCTGCAAGAAGCAGTATATAGTAAAGAGAGAAGAACAAAAGGCTCAGTATCATTGATATACCTATACTTCCCTTTTTAAGCCTGATTCCTAAGGAAGCTCCGAAAATAAGGAAAATTATACCGCCAACAGGAAGAGAAAACATTTTATAAAGAACAGCAAGATACTTCATTCTCTGCTTTTTTAGGGCATTTATTTCTTTTTCCGGGATTGGTCTTCTTTTTAAAAGAGTATCTATCCTTTTATTCAGCTTATATATTTCATTTTTCAATGTTGAATACCTCATCTCCCTGAGGCTTCTACCTCTTCTTTCTCTTAACACTAATTTATCATCTACTTTAAAGTTAAGTTTGTGCGTATCTGCTTTAATAACCCTATATGAGCCATCAGGCATTAACTCATGTATCTCACTATTATAAAGTACAAACGTATAATAACCATTCTTAAACCCTAATCTTCCGTTAGATGCATATATAGTTGTGGGTTTTCTTTTGGTTTTGTCATATATAATAATGTCTTCTATTGTATTATCCATTTCATTCCTCTTACCAATAAATATGGTATATCCTTTGAAATCCTCATTAAATACACCAGGTTCAATTCTTGCCGTTGGTTTTTTTCTTGAAATGTCCGTTATCAAACTCCTCACCCTATGATTAGCATCAGGGAGCACACGCCCGTTAAAATAAACAAGAAAGCCGCCAATGCCAATTGCAAACATTAACACAGGGAAAAAAGGCCTTAATATTAATACGCCTCCAGAACGAAGCGCTTCTATTTCTTTATTTTCAGCAAGTGAACCAAAGCCCATAAGCGAACCTGCCAAAAAAGCAAGAGGAATAGTCATTGAAAGAACAAAAGGAAGACTGCTTACAAGAATATCAAAAACAGCATAAAAGGGAGTGGCCTTTCTTATAAGCAAATCTATCAAAAGAAAAAGCCTGTCTAATAAGAAAATTCCTGTTAACACAAATAATGAAACAAAAACAGGAACTATAAATCTTTTAAAAAAGTAACGTGTAATTATATTATTCATCTTTTAGTATTCTTTTAATGTTTTCCCATCTGAGTTTAATATCCTTTTCCTCTCCAATATCTTCAGGGTTAAAAATACTTATGTGCTTTATCCCTTGAGGTAAATAGTCCTCTTTAATCACATGTCCTTTAAAATTGTGAGGATATTTATAATCTTTTCCATAGCCTAATTTTTTCATAAGAGCTGTAGAAGCATTAATAATATGCATTGGAATCTTTAAATTCCCTGTTTCTTTAATCAATTTATCTGTATCCTTCTCCATTTTGTATAAAGTATTGCTTTTAGGGGCAAGGGATAAATAAACAACAGCCTCAAGTATTGCCAGTTCACCTTCCGGAGAGCCAAGAAATTCATAAGCCTCTTTAGCCTTAAGGGTTATATCAAGTGCTATTCTGTCTGCAAGCCCTATATCCTCTGATGCAATTCTTACCATTCTTCTTAAAATATAATAAGGGTCCTCTCCTGAAAGGAGCATCCTTCTTAAATAGTAAACTGAAGCCTCAACATCAGAACCTCTTATACTCTTATGAAAAGCAGAAATCATTGTGTAGTGATCCTCACTTCTATGGTAAAGAAGAATCTTCCCTGCTACAACCCTCTTGTAAACATCTTTTATGGGAAGGCCGCTGTCTTTTACAAAGTTAGTAAGTTCTTCTAACATATTTAAAGCCTTCCTTGCATCTCCCTGTGAATAATCTGCAATGTCTTCTAAAATCTCGTCCATTTTTTCAGGTTTAAAACCTGAAAAAACTTTATCTATGTGTAAAGCTCTTTTAAGAATGGTAATAATGTCTTTCTTTTGAAGTGGTTTTAAAACAAATAGCCTTAAACGAGACAGAAGAGGAGGAATAATTCCAAAGGAAGGATTTTGTGTTGTAGCACCTATAAGTACAACTGTACCTTTCTCAACATAAGGCAGTAAAAAATCCTGCTGAGCACGATTAAATCTGTGTATCTCATCTATAAATAGTACTGTATCTTTCCCGTTCATTTTTTTAAAAAGCTCAGCCTCATCAACTATCTTCTTGACATCCTTTATCCCTGATGAAGTAGCACTTATCTGTTTTAGGGTATATTCTGAGGCTTTGGTTATTACTCGTGCAATGGTTGTCTTACCGGTTCCCGGTGGGCCCCACATAACAAAAGAAAATATTCTTTTGTTCTTAACCATCTCAAATAAGGGGCCCCCTTCCCCTACAAGGTGAACCTGATTAATAATTTCGCTAAACTCTTTAGGCCTTACTCTCTCGCTTAAAGGAATCAAAACCTAAATGATAATCCTGTCTTAAGTCCTGAAAATGCCTCTTCGTATCTACACATTCCATTTTTACATATATACTGACCTTTAAACAAACCTGCTTCAAGAGAAATATCAAAAACATCCTTTCTTAAAACCATAGAAAGAGACGGATAAAGTTTACTCTCTTGTTCGCCTATTGAGTAAACAAGTAAGGTACCTAATGAAAAATTGCCTGTATCAAATTCTATAAGTGAATTTATATCATTTGTAGTAGATACTCCTTCAACAATGTTTTTATAATATCCTTTAACAGTATAACCAATGCTGCCCCATACACCTTCAAAGGTTAATCCTGTTTCCCATTCATTATTTGTAGCATTTTCAATAGCCCCTTTATTCCTATCAATTTTTAAAAAGTATGGAGTCATGTTAAAAGAGAGGAAATCAATAGCAGGCGCTATATATAACTCCATTAGCTCAGCATCAGTTGATATTCCCTGTGCATAACTGTAATTAAAGGAAAAAGAAAGCATTTCATGTGGATTAGCATCTACAATAACCTCAAAACCCTCCTCATCCTTTCCTTGATTAATGCTCTCTCCATTATATGTACAGGGAGGCGCACCTGTAAGATATCCATCTATGTTTTTGTATCTTTTTGCATCTATTAAAACTCCAAACCCAGGCAAAGACATATTCATAGAAAGATACAGTCCATTTCCATTCACATTACTTATTCCTACCCAGCCTTCACCAGGTAAGTAGGTACCGTAAGTATTCCTTCCTACATATACACCATCAAATCCTAAAAATCCCAGCATATAAGAAAAATCAGCCCCGTACCAATCTTCATACAGTAACCCGGATAGGGTGTCTGCATTTTTATTAGCGTCTAACCTCATATAAGCAGCCGCCAGATAAAGTTGAGACATAGGGGTTAATTCCATATTAACAGCATATATAGGATCTTCATGTTCCAGATGATTCAAAATATAAGGTCTTGCCCCTATAAAGGTTAAGTTAAGCATGTTTACAGGCTTTAACCTGATTCTTAAGCCATCCAGTCTACGCTCTTGTTTAATATCCAGATCTTCGTATGCTGAAAGCAACATACCCCTTAAAAATGTTGTATAAAAACTACCAGCCCTTACATTAAAACGTTCCCGGCTGTATATAAAAAAGAATCTTTCCAGCCCGGTATTTAAGAGAGTATCTCTTATAAGCTTATCCTGATCAAATAACAACCTTACACCTGTTTGAATTGACCTCTCATTTATGCCTATATCTATAAAGGATTCATAATTCTCTTTCATATTATCTGAAAGCCAGTATTTAATATCTCCACTCCCCTGTATTGATATGGAAAATAAAAGTATCTCAAGCATTATCTAACTCCATTTTTAAGAATTTTAAATATTTGCTTTATAGTATCACTGTCACTCGCTATAATTAAATCCACCCGGACAGAATCATCAGTAAAGTTAACAGGAGGAACTATTACATCAAGAGCATATTCAATCTCCTTATTAGGTTCAATTATTTCGTCATAAGGGATCGGGTGGCATTGCCCTCCCTTTCCATGACTGCATACACTTAGATTAATATCTGCATTTGAAACTTCCCCGGAAACATTTATATGCACTGGTGCAGATGTTGTATTTTTAAGTACGTAAATAAAAGAATCACTCTTAATATTATCTGTGTAATGAACTGTATCAGAAGCTGTTAATATAAGAGGAGATGAAGGGGTAGAAAATAAATCAATATCCACTGCCTGCCATATTCTTCTGGAATTTGTGTTATTATCCTGAAGAATTAACACTATCCTTTTTACATCGTTTACTATATCTTTAACATTTATGGAGAAATTCACCACAGGTTCACTCTTAGCAGAGATGTTCCTTTCAACTACCTCTGTCTTTAATAAAATATCCTTGTATATAACATTCTCGTATTTCTCTTCGTCATCTATAACACAGGCAATTAGGCTCATATCATCTTTATCTCCTGCGATCTCCACCTTCCCCTCAATAGTAGAATCTTTAAGTGATGCATATCCGGTCAGAGACACTGGAGAGCCGTTATTAATATACCTATCTACAACCCCGGTATAGTAATCCATGCTACCCGCACCAGAAATAAGCTCTATGCCATTTATTATGATTGTAGGGAAACCACTTATTCCATACATAGCAAGTCTCTCTTCGCTGGACTCATTCCCCATGGGATCTTCAAAAGAAGAGTGCAAAGATATTATTATCACAGAATCACCGTATAGGCTCTTAAGACTATCCATATACAAAGCAGCCTCAGGGCAATTTGTACACCATACAGCAGTAGCTTCTTCAAAAACTACAGGGGCAAAGTAAGTTTTTTGATACTGCGGTTGAGGAAATTCTCTACCACAGGCAATGAAAAGAAAGAATAATAGAAATAATCTACTTATTACTTTTGTATTCTTTTTTAAGTGCATGTAAAATCCTCTTTTTTATTTCAGGTTTGTCTCTTTTTGTATAACCCATCACATGATAAAAAACCACTCTGTCAGAATAGACATAAAAAGATGTTGGAAGAGAGCGAACATTAAACAGTCTTTTAATCTCTCCTGATGGGTCTAAAACAATGGGAAAATTCCACCCATGTGCCTTTACCATAGGCTTTACTTTTGAAAGATTTCTGGGTGAATCAGTATTAACTGCGATAACCTGAAATCCGGAATCCTTATAAACTTTATATATTTCATTAATAGCATCAAGCTCATGTTTACATGGGACACACCAGGTTGCCCAAAAGCTTATAATTGTTACCTTTTTCCCCAAAAGGGAATCAACTGCATAGTGCTTACCATTCAAAAGTTTTGCATTGAAGAAAGGAGCCTTCTCTGCATAAATTATACCAGCTCCTATTAAAACCAAAAAGCTAAGTATTCTTTTCATATTATCCTCCTTAAGTTTAACACATCTTAATTATATACACATAAATATAAATGTCAAGTATTTTTCAACTGCTAACTCATTCTCTATATTAAGTGAAAAATACCGCTATTGTCTAAAATAATTTCTGTTGACTTTTCAATAAAACTTTATATACTATTATAGACTGGAGGTAAAAATGAAAATCAGGGTAAAACTTTTAAGTATCCTTCTTTTACTGTCTGCAGGACCAATCTTGATAGCGAACCTCATAATATATAAGATTAGCTCGGATAAAATTGAAAATTTGATAGAGCAACAATCCCGGGCTGCAGTTGATAAATTAACGTTTGAGGTAGACAAATTTATAGACGGTGCAGCCCATAAAATCGAATTAATTTCAAGCGAAAAACAGGTTTTAAAGCTTACTTCTTATCCAACGAGAACAAATAGAGCAAAGGTACAAAATCTTTTAGAAGGTTATTTAAGCGTGGGAATTTATTTTAAGGGATTTATCATCACAGATACTCAAGGAAACGAGTTAATAAAGGTTTACAAGGACAAAACAATACCTGCTCGTTTTATGAATATTAAAAACCAGGATTTTTTTAAAATCCCTTTTCAAGATAAAAAAACATTTCTATCTGATCTTATAAAGCTCAATGATTTCCAGAATAAAGTGTTTATTTATTCAACCCCCATTCTCAATCCAAACGGCAAGACAATAGGTATTCTTGTCGGAATTGTAGAAACAGATTTTTTTATTGATTTAACAACAAAATTCAATATAACAAGACATTCATATCCTTTCATTATTACTAAAAAAGGCATAGCTATAGCACATCCTGATAGATCCAAAATTCTCAAGGCAAACATTTTCAAAGAAACAAAGATGAAAAAAGAAATCAAAGATTCATTACGACTTGCTTCAAACGGATATATTACATACCTTTACAAAAATACAAAAAAATACATGTACTTTTCAAGGGATGCAACAGGTAATTTTATAATTGCAAATACTATTCCTGCAGATGATTATTTCTCAATGATACACCAATTACGTTGGACAACAATTATTGTAATAATTATCTTCTCTATTGTATCAATTATAATTTCATTAATAATCTCCAATCAAATAACCACTCCTATAAAAAAAATACTTGCTTCTATTGACAGAATAAAAAAAGGCGATCTCAGCTTTAGTGTAAAATACCACTCAAAAGATGAGATTAATCTTGTAATAAAAACATTTAATGAAATGATTCAATCACTTAAAGAAAGAAACCTTATAAAGCAGGCATTTGGCAAATATGTAAGTACACAAA
>JALVRC010000142.1:2464-3628 GCA_027025255.1 Caldifarciminota bacterium | reverse complement strand
GACAAGATTCTTAAAGAAGAAATAAATCTTAAAGGGGAAGAGCAAGAGCTGACTATTCTTTTTTCTGACATTAGAGACTTTACTGCTATGAGTGAAAAAATGAGTCCAAAAGAGGTTGTATCTTTTCTTAATAACTATTTTTCTCATATGGTCCAGATAATATTTAAACATGAAGGGATGCTTGACAAATTTATCGGAGACGGATTAATGGCTCTCTTTGGCGCGCCTTTACCTCATAAAGATGATCCCTTAAGAGCTATTAAATGTGCTATTGAAATGCAAGCTACACTATCAGAAATCAATACAAAAAGAAGACTGTACGGGAAAAAACCCATTAAAATAGGCATTGGTATCCATACTGGGAAGTGCGTTGTAGGGAATATAGGCTCTGATATGAAGCTTGAATACACAGCAATTGGAGATAACGTAAATATTGCTTCTCATGTTGAAGGGTTAAACAAAACCTTCAATACCTCTATCCTTATCACTGAATCAACATATGAGAAAATTAAACAAAAAATTGAGGTAGAAAGAATTGGAGCTGTCAATCTAAAAACAAGAACACAACAAATAATAGTCTACAAAGTTGTAAAATTATTGGAAAAGATTGAAAAGTCTTAATAGTATAATTTTTTTTCTTGACTTTAAAAGGAATACGTGTATATTTTTATATGAGAATTCCAGAAACAGACTATATTGTAATTAAAACAATAGTAGAGGGAGGCAAACTTCCTGTAGAAGAGATTGTAAAGAGAACTCTTCTTGATCAATCATATATCTTTGGTATAATAAACAAATATGAAAAGAATAATTGGTTTACTATTGATGAAGATAAATATACTGTTATAAAGATAAAAAAAACCGGAAGAGAACTTCTAAAACATGGATTTTTAGAAAAAGATTTTATACAAAAAGCGAGCAAATCTCTACTCACTGCTCAAGAGTTTAAAAATATACTATCCTCCTATAAAGAGAAAGCTAAAGAGGTTCAAATATGGCTTTTTAAAAGAAAATGGGTAAAAAAAGAGAATAATCATTTTCTCATAGATAAAAATCCGAAAAACTTTACAGAACTTCCTGAAGAAAAACTTCTTGATTATTTTAAAGAAGTTGACGAGGTACGTGAAGAGGAAATAAAGATTGATAAAAAGATTCTTAATGAGG
>JALVRC010000142.1:0-2454 GCA_027025255.1 Caldifarciminota bacterium | reverse complement strand
CTTTTAATAATTTGAAAGTTAGGGGTAATGCTCTTTACAAAAAAGAAAGAGTAATAAGAAATATAAAACCAAGTGAACAATTATTACAAATTTTTCCAACGCTTATTCCTGTAAAAGAAGTTTCCGTATTAACACCGGAATTAATCTCAACAGGAGAATGGAAAAATGTTATACTAAAAAAATACAATATTCATATAGATGTTGAGAAGACATTTCCAGGGAAATCTCATCCATTAAAAAGAGTAATTGAACGTACAAGAAAGGTTTTTCTCGAAATGGGATTTCATGAAATCAACTCCCCTTATGTTGAAACGGGATTTTGGGATTTTGATGCACTTTTCCAGCCTCAGGATCATCCAGCAAGAGAAATGCAGGATACATTCTATCTAAAAAAACCATTAGAAGGCAAACTTCCTGAAGAAAAAATTCTAAACGCAGTAAAGGAAACTCATGAAAATGGTGGTGATACTCTTTCAAGAGGCTGGGGATACAAATGGAGCAGGGATATTTCTAAAAAAAACCTCTTAAGAACTCATACTACTGCAGCAACAATACGCTACTTATCAAAAAACCCCTATCCACCTGCGCGAGTATTTACTGTTGGTAGAGTATTCAGAAGAGAAAAAATCACCTACAAACACCTGCCTGAATTTCATCAAGTAGATGGTATTGTAATAGATAAAGATGCAAATTTTTCCTCTTTGTTAGCTCTTTTAAAAGTGTTTTATAACAAGATGGGATTTAGGGAAATAAGATTCAGGCCAGCTTTTTTCCCTTATACAGAACCCAGTCTTGAAGTATATGTTAAATTTGCAGATAAAGGCTGGATAGAACTGGGCGGAGCTGGAATATTCAGGCCAGAGGTATACAAACCCCTGGGATGTAATGTCCCAGTACTTGCATGGGGCTTAGGACTTGAAAGATTAGCAATGCTAATCTACTCATTAAAAGATATTAGAAGCCTGTATTTTTCTGATATAAACTGGTTAAAAGGAGTGCCAACATGCCTTTAGTTGGAATTTCCACGGAAAAACTAAAAAAACACCTTAATGTCTCAGTTACGAAAGAGCAACTTATTACCTTAATTGAAGACATAGGCGGTGATGTAGAAGGGTATGATGAGGTTGTACTCTATAAATGTTCTCAATGTGGCAATATTGTAGAACGTCTTTTGCATGAAGCTCCCCCATCTACGTGTGATGCATGTGGGAGTAGAGAAGAGTTTAATGAAATTTTCAAAGACGAGGTTGTAAGGATAGAATTAGTTCCTTCCAGACCAGATATGTACGATGCACCAGGGATAGCCCGTATTTTAAAAGGATATCTTGGCATAGAAAAAGGAAGAATTAATCTTAAGATATCTAACTCTGACTATATAACTTATGTTGATGAAACTCTTTATGAAAAGTCCTCATACAGGCCATTTATACATACTGCTATAGTCAAGAATATAAAAATGGATATTCAAGTATTAAAAGATCTTATGAAACTACAGGAAAATCTACATTGGGCAATTGGTAGAAATAGAAAAAGAACCTCTATTGGGATGTACGATATGGATAAATTATCTTTCCCTATCTACTATAAAGCATACAATCCGGAAGAGCTGAGCTTCGCTCCTCTTGCTATGCCTGAAAGAAAGCTTTCCCTCAATGAGATTTTAACTACTCATCCGAAAGGCAAAATGTTTGCTCATCTTCTTAAGGGATTTAAAAAATTCCCAGTCTTAACTGACAGTACAGGAAAGATTCTTTCCATGCCTCCAATAATAAACAGTGAAGAAACCAGGGTTAGTGAAAAAACCCGGCATCTATTTATAGACGTTACTGGAATAAATGAAAACGATGTAAAATATACACTTAATATAATTATTGCCTCCCTTAAAGACATTGGTGGAGAAATCTACTCTTCTACAATAAAAACCCCTGAGAAAACCTTTATAACCCCTTTATGGGAAACTGAAACAAAAAAGCTCTCAAAAGATTATGTAAATAGGATTTTAGGATTAAATCTTACTTTAGATGAGATTACAGAACTTATTCAAAAGATGCGATTTGATGCTTACAATGATAAAAAGGAAGACAAAATTGTTGTAAACATACCTCCATATAGAAAAGACATATTACATCCCATTGATATTGTAGAAGATATTGCTATAGCTTATGGATATAACAATTTTAAAGGGGAACTTCTCCCTGCTTATACCCCCGGGAAAGAACAAAAAATAGAGTCATTCTCCGCTCTTATTTCTAAAATATTAACAGGAATGGAATTTATTGAGGTCTTAAATCTTATGCTCACCAATAAAGAAGACCATCTTACTAAATTTGGGCTCGACAAAGAACCTTCTGTAGAGATATTAAATCCTGCCAGTCAATTCCAATCTATTGTAAGAATGTTCCTTATCCCTGGACTTTTATCTATATTTAAACTAAATAGAAATAAGGATTTACC
>JALVRC010000141.1 GCA_027025255.1 Caldifarciminota bacterium | reverse complement strand
TGGTATAAAAGGCCTTTTATCCTCTCTTATAACTTTTTTACTAAGAAAATATTCTATAAACTCAAGAATGGGTAAAATTTCACTAAATAACCCGTAAGTTATAGGTTTCCCGTCTGTCAATGCTATTGCTCTTATAATTTCTTCTTTACTTTCTTTTATAAGATGTTTTAAAAAAACTAATTTTCTTACTGTGTTTCTTTTTTTGATCTATGCCACCTCGCTTGTGTTTTACTAAAAAGAATATGAAGTAAGGCTAAGATATCTATAAATATCCAATGACTCATGTAAATAACATTTGAAAAAATTCTTTTTGCTATAAAGAAAAATCCTCCCATCTTCCTTTCCAGCATAATTTGAACCAATTTACTTGATACTATTAAAATCATTGTTAAAAACGAAAAAGCTATTCCCCCAAGCCAAATCCTGCCAACCACAAATAACTTTACAACTTCTGTTAAAATCTGTGTTATAAACCAAAAAGGAAATATGAATTCTACGGTAAAGAAAAAAAGATCCACTATTTGAGAGACTGGCATTTTAACCTTTATAAATTCGTTGATATAGCTTAAATATCTGATAAGACTTCCCTCCATCCACCTGAATCTCTGTCTGAATAAATCCTTGAAAGTTGTTACAGCCTGCTCACTAACAACAACTTCTTCAATAAACCTAATATTCATCTTTTCTAAATATACTCTCATACTTAAATCAAGATCCTCGGTTAATGAATACTCATTCCAGCCACCCACCTTTTCAAGAAAATCTTTCTTAACAAATGTCCCATTCCCTTTAAACTCAACCATACCACCTGCTTTATCTCTTCCTCTTTGCACAGCAATATCTATCAGGAATTCAAAATACTGTTCTTTTGTAAGAAAATTCTTGTGAGGATTAGAAATAAGTTTTGCAACTTGGGCACCTGCAATATTATCATCCTTTAAATATATTACAGACTTTCTTAATACATCATTCTTAAAAAAAGCATCAGCATCAAAAATAAGATGTATTACACCTTTTGCCATTCTTGAACACTCATTAAGAGCTGCCGCCTTACCAGGCATTGATTCTTTACCTCTTGTAAGTACGTTAAGCCTTTTATATTGATGTTTTAGGCGCGATAAAATTTCAGGTGTTTTATCTGTAGACCTATCATCAATAACCCACACATCATAAGACGAATAATCAATAGACATTGCCCGTTTTATTGTTGTCTCAATAACCTTTTCCTCATTATGAACTGGAATCATAATTGATACGAAAGGATTATAATCTTTATCAATTCTAAACCTCGCCTTGCTTTTATTTGACAAATATGATAAATACCCTCCATATCCCAAAAAAAAACCAAATAAAACAAGCGTTACAATTGAATGAAGAAGAGAGATTTCTGAGAAAACTGCTAAAAATACAAAAACTAACACAAAAAATAAGGCAAAGAATCTAATTTTTAAAGGTATTGATTTCATACTAAAGTAAGCGACAAAAGTTCTCTTGCCCTTACAAAATGTTGATTAAGCACACTATCTTTTACCTGCACAACTTTTTCAAAAGCATCTTCTGATATACTCATTACATCATTAAATTCTCCTGACGCTACAAGACGTGAAAGGACCTCTACTGAAATCCACATATACGGATCACATAATTTACATATGTATCTTATATCAATTATTCTATTATTTTCCTTCTTAATTGTAAAAGATATAACATCACTCATACCTTTCTTAGGACACAAACTTCCTTCTACTCTGTCATGAGCATCTTCTAATTCTCCACTATGTGTATGTTCTTTATCAAGACAAAACTTTTTAAAGATCTCAATGATTGCTTTATTCATACAACGATTCTCCTTTTTATAAAGACGGTAAATCGTCTAACTCTTTTAATATTCCTTCCATTGTATCTAAAAAAACATCTATTTCTTTCTCTGTATTATATCCATAAAGAGAAGCCCTATATAAAATGGGTCTAAATCCCGGGAAAAAATTGTCCCAGTATTTCTTGTATGCGTTATACCAGGAATGAACACAAAATGAGCCTTTTCTTATCATTATGTTCGCCCTGATATTTAATTTTTCATCTATATCAACATCATCATCATCATGTTTAGTGGCAAGTTTTTTGATAAAAAAAGTAACAATTCCGCTTCTTTTGTGATAATCACGAGGAGGCAAAATTTCTACTTCATCAAATTTCTTAAGGCCATCAGTTAACATCTTATTTAACCTCATTTCATGGCTTTCAATATTTTCAACCCCAATTCTCATTAAATATCTTGAAGCAGCTCCCGCTCCTATCATCCCGGCATAATTTTGCAAACCAGCCTCAAATTTATAAGGTGCTTTAAAAAAAACTGGATCTTTATTAAAAAAGCTATTATTCACCACTCCACCACCTACTATAAAAGGCAATAGCTTTTTATTAAGAAGCTCTTTCCTGCCGTATAGAACCCCTATTCCAGTTGGACCCATCATTTTGTGAATAGAAAACGCAATAAAGTCTATACCAAGACCTCTAACATCAACTCTTTTATGAGGAACAGACTGTGCCCCGTCAAGCATAACATACGCATCATCATGTTGATTTTTAACCATTTTAACAATCTCTTTAATCTCATTGTCAGTGATATAAACACCATTAAGGTTTGAAACATGAGAAAGAGAAACAAATCTTATTTTCCCTTTATATTTCTTGACAATGTCTTCAAAATGATCTAAATTAAATGTGTTATCCGCAGCCGAAGCTACAGGTATATAATCAGCAATCAACCCATGTTTCTTTAACATATACCAGGGAATGAAATTTGAATTGTGCTCATGATCTGTTGTAAGAATAATATCTGTTTTTTCCCATGGAAAGCTATGAGCTACTATATTAATAGCTTCAGTAGTATTCTTTGTAAAGACTATTTCTTCCTCATCCTCAGCATTTATAAGTTCTTTTAGAAGGAATCTTGATTCTTCCACTGCATTATCAACCTCCTTTGCAAACCAATGTGTACTCCTTTCACCACAAGCAGGATACTGTGTGTAATATTCATTTATTTTCTCAATAACATAAGAAGGTTTTAATGTCATACAGGCATTATCAAAATAAATAGGAGGTTTGCCATTCCTTTCTCTTTTTAAACACGGAAAATCTGCTCTAATATCAATAGTTTTCAAAACTTCTCCTTTTAATGCCGGGGAGGGGACTTGAACCCCTACATCCTTTCGGACATTAGGTCCTGAACCTAACGCGTCTGCCAATTTCGCCACCCCGGCAAAACATATAATTATACTTATTTTTTCATAATTGTCAAGAAAGTACATTTCAGCTAAATATAAAGTTTATTGAATAAGCTGATTGTAAAGTATTGACAAATCTAAAATTATAGGTATAATTAACTATGATTTTATGGTTAATTTCTATCCAAACAACAATTCCTCCAATTGAATATCCATTAATTCAAGGAGGTATTGGAATAGATACCTACATATCTTCTGATTTGATAAAAGATTCATTAGAAATCATTGATATTCTTTATATTATAAATCCTAAAATTAATTTAGTCTATCTTCCGATAGATATAACAATTTCATATTTTTATATTAGATTTGGTATCTTAACAAATACCCAATCTCGATTCTCTTTAGGCTTTTCCTATCAATTTC
>JALVRC010000140.1:403-3702 GCA_027025255.1 Caldifarciminota bacterium | reverse complement strand
GATATATCCTCCCTTTATTTTCAAAGATGGTTACCATAGACCCAAGCCAATTAATGGTTAGCATGGAAGGATTTACAGTTAATGTTGGAGCAACTTGTTCCGGAATTTACTCATTAATAACATTTGCATTTTTATTTGTATCTTCAATAGTTATGATAAAAAAACGAACAGACATAAATTTAATAAAGACAATTATAGCCTTTATAATTGGGTTAGCTACAATTTTTGTACTAAATATTATAAGAATTTCAACAATTGTTTCTGTTGGAGCTTTTTATTCTCCGGAGCTTGCTATTAATTTATTTCACGAATACTTAAGCGCAATATTTTTAATTGGCTTATTTATTTTCTATCTGCAGTTTATTTTCCCGAGAATAATTATTCTTCAGCCTCAAAATAACTCTCGTTAAGAAGCTCCGGGATTCCGTATAAATAATGAAGGAATATGTATTTAGTGCGTTTAATTTTATCAACATCTTCTTCATCAACTTGATCGATTTTAAGCTCAACACTCATATCTTGCACACTCGCAGTATCTATAACAGAAAAAACAGCATCAGGTGTTTTGTATATAAAATTAATTTTATCTGTATCCAAACCACCAATCGCAGCTCCAGACTTAGAACGCGCAGAAATATTAAGCCTTATGTTTTCAGGAATTTTAACAGTTTTAATAAGCTTATCCGCGTCATCCAAAGAGTCCACAACGGAATTCATTAAATCAGCATATAAATAAGCAATTATATTAACCCCATCATCAACTACTTGCACTATATACCCGTTAGGTAAAATATAATCACCATCTTCTCCAGTTAATCCATCTCCATCAAAATCATATTCATCAGGGAAAGCCTCACCCGATAAAGCTAATGTTCTTGCTTCGGAAATAATTCCTTTCAAATCGCTATAACCCTTTTTAAACTCAAGTTGCGTTCGCATTATCATTGATGAAAAAAGCGCGCTTGAACCAAGAAAAACTATAATCGCAACAACTATTAGCATTTCCACCAATGTAAAACCTTTGTTTTTCATATTGTTCGGCTTTAAACTTACATACATTTATACCACGCCGGCGCCACCCAAAACAACCACGAATTCCCCTTTTGGCTTACTATTGCCAAGAATTTCTATTGCTTCCAGCACAGTACCTCTAATAAATTCTTCATGAATTTTTGTGAGCTCCCTTCCAATCGCAATTTTTCTATCTGCCCCAAGAATCTCTTTTAATTGATTTAAAGTCTTTAAAATTCTATGGGGCGATTCATAAAAAACAACTGTTCTTTTTTCTTCTTTAAGCGAATTTAAAAGAGTTTGTCTGCCCTTTTTAAGAGGCAAAAATCCAAGATATACAAACTGGTTTGTTGGAAGCCCAGAAGCAGTTAACGCCGTTAAAAAAGCTGCCGGACCAGGAATAGGAATCACTTTAATATCATTTTCCAAAGCCGCTTTTATAAGAACATAAGCCGGATCGGAAATCCCAGGAGTGCCTGCATCGGAAATTAGCGCAACATTTTTCCCGTTAACAAGTTCATTAATTATTTTTTCAACTTTTGCTCGCCCGCTATGCGAATGAAAACTTACACACGGTTTATTTATATCGTATTTTCTTAATAAAATTTGAGAATGACGAGTATCTTCCGCCGCAATTAAATCAACTTCTTTAAGGGTATTTAACGCGCGAAGCGTAATATCTTCAAGATTCCCTATTGGTGTTGAGACTATGTATAAACTCATTACTTATATTGTTTTTTACTAACAGTAATATGTGGTTTTGTAAAATACCGCGGTTTTACAATATCTTTTCGCTCATATTTATCAACATTTTTGATTAAAAACTCGCCCAAAGTTGGTAAAGTAACTTCATTTATATACTTGCCTCCTTTTTTTTCAATTTCTTCAATGTGATTTTTTCGCAGTTGACCTGCTATTTTTCTTTTTTGGCTTAGAAATTTATCAGCATTAATGAGTTCTCCGCGATAATAAATTTTATTTCCACCGGCATAAAGAGCAAATTCATCTCCAATGCGAAATTTCCAAAAATCTTTAACAGGAATATCTACAATTTTAATTCCAAGCCCATATCCAAGCGCATTTGCAATTGCTATAGAAATTCTTAAAGCGGTAAAAGGTCCAGGACCGGTAATTACAGCTATTTCATCCAAATTACTCCATTTTAAATTGTTATCCTCTAAAATCTTCCGCAAATTAGGAAGCATTGTCTCAGATTCATTTTGTTCGGCATTCCAAGATTTTTCATCAATAATCTCGCCGTCTTGGACAAGGGAGATATATGTCCTTGTTGTAGCTGTATTTAATCCTAAAATCATGAGTAAATTATACAGAAGTTTATTTTGTAGTAAAATAAAACCATGAATAAAGAATTTCCTGTAGATTTAAAGCCAAAAACACTACGAAAAGCACAAGAACTCGACATAAAACCCGAGGATATTGAAGAACAATTTATCAAAGGCGGCGGACACGGCGGCCAAAAAATCAATAAAACCTCAAGCACTGTAAGGCTTAAACACTTACCCACAGGAATAGAAATAAAATGCCAAGAACATAGGGAACAATTAAAAAACAGAATGACAGCCTATAGATTATTAATCGATAAAATAGAAGAAAAAATAAAAGGCAAGGAATCAGAAAAAGCTAAAAAAATCTTTAAACTCAGAAAACAAAAAAAGAGACGCTCTAAAAAAACAAAAGAAAAGCTTCTTGAGTTAAAAAAGCAGAGAAAAGAGAAAAAAGAGCGCAGAAAGCCTGTTGATTACTCCCTGCACTAAAGTCATTTCAAATATTAGCGATATTTATAAACTTTGCATAATGTTTACGACAACATTGTCATTTTTGTCAGTCACTAAAATATTGATTATATAATTTTCGTTTTTATCTAGATCATAATTTATCTCATTATCAGACAGGTCTTCCGCTTTATCGTATGAGACCACTTCGTTACCTTTTAAATCCTTTATTTTAATGCTAAATTTTGACGTTGTATTATTTTCTAAATAAGCCTTTAAATCTCCCACTTTCATGTTAAATTTCCCATCTTTTACAGTATAAGGAATAGAGTATTGTTTTCCATCCAGATAAAAACTCATACTTCCACTAAAATTTGCCGATTTTTCTCCATTTGCAAAATCAATATTGCTTTTTGTTTCAAATTTAAATCCGTTACTCATTATATCGCTATGAATTCTTTCCATCTCTTTAAATCTTTCCTCCATTTCTTTAAATCTTCTATCAAAATCATTCATAGAAAGAAGTGGGCTGTATAAATTTTCATCTTCATATAC
>JALVRC010000140.1:0-393 GCA_027025255.1 Caldifarciminota bacterium | reverse complement strand
CTTTATTGTCTAAAGCAAGATCGCCACTACCTGTTTTGTTTTGCTGCAATGGATAATTATAAGCAACAACAACCAAAACGGCGCCTATAACTATCCCGGACGCAATCCAAAGCAATGGTTTTAAATACTTTTTAGTTTCAGAATTAGTTGTGTTCATATTCTTTAAGGGGTTAAGAATATTTTCCATTACTAATACGCTGATAACTAATAATTTATTTCACTAAATTAAAATTATCATAAGCCTTTAAAAACTGGAGCGGGTAACGGGAATTGAACCCGTCTCTGCTGATTGGCAACCAGCCGTAATAGCCACTATACTATACCCGCGCTTTTAATTTTCTTACTTATCTTTTGGGAGCAGTGCTTTCATAGACAAATTATACCTTCCTTGAT
>JALVRC010000139.1 GCA_027025255.1 Caldifarciminota bacterium | reverse complement strand
CCTTAATATACTTCCCTTTGCTTCTCAGTAAACAAATTTCAGAAATCCTCTTGATCTAACCTGTTCTAACAACTATTTCACATAAAGTACCTTTACAACATTCTTTTTATCCTTTATAAAATAAATCCCATTACCCGGAAGTATAGCAACTGCATTTTTAACACCTATTTTTCTACCATTAATATCCATAACTACAACATCATTTATATTAAAATCAGCCAAATCATTTAACCTGATTACTCCTGAATGTAAAATAACTGTTTGGTTTATAGTTACATTGTCCAGAATACCTGATGTTTGTTCTTGAGGATTAAACCAATTTATAATCCTTTCTATTAAGGTCTTTCTATCTGCAGCATTATCGATCGCCTCAAACCCAAAAGCCAGATATACAACCTTATAAACAGCTTCTGCTCTAATTGCACCACATTCTGATGCAGAATAATTAAATATCGCCTTAGCCTTATCATCGTAAGGTTTAATAATACTGGGATAGTCCTGATTATCAGCTCCATCTCCTCCAGCAATATGTAGATTTAATCCATTGCTTATTGTATCTCCGGAAACACCACTAAGATTATATTTATCTGCATCATCCTTTATATAAGTAGCGTGAAGATAGTTTGAGTAAAAAGACTTTGCATCAGGAGTAGCATTACTACTATTCCCGTCGCATAATTCCCAACCAATATCCTGACCAGTTAAAAACAAATTTTTACCATTATCTAAATAATTCTTTATTGCAGTCCTATCATTTACAGTTAACGTTGGGAAAGCCCATCCACAGGACCAGAAAACTGCACCAAAATCATTTAACTCATTACCAGTGAAAGCAATTAGTCGTGATCTTTCAAGCACACCGTAGCTTACATCCAATTCATCAAGAACATCAGTAAAATAATGTTCAAAGGTCTCACTCCCATCATCATCAACTAATAAAATCTTTGACCCTTTTGTAATAAAAGAAACATCCATACTGTTCTCACTTCCGGAAAACAATGCTTTTACCTTAATATCTGCGTATGAAAAACTGTTATTTTTTACCTGTAATGTAATCTCCTGGAATTCACCTTTAGAAAGATGGAATGATTCAGAAGAAAGACTTGCGTTCCATGAATTCGGCTTATAATTAAATGCAGTTTCCATAGAAATATCTTCAGCACTTTTTCCTACATTCGCAACAACTATATCAATACCTTCTTCGCTATCCTTATTACAAAACTTCACCCTGTTATTTGAACAAACCCTTGCATAATGTTCTGGGGGTTCAAGATCACTAATAGCTTGAATTACAGAATTATCAGAAGTTCTCTGTAAAAAAGCAATCACATGAAGATTAGAAGCATTATAACCTGAAGTAGAAAAACTATGAGAGAAGGTCTTCTCCTCTCCAGCCTTATCTATATCTAACTGAAAAGCTTTACCATCTCTTACAACATTCTGGTGTGTCTTTCCTGCCGCATTCACATTATCCTCATACATTACTATTGTTAAAATAAAAGAACCTTCTATATCCTCTAACAATTCTACCTTAACATCAACACTGTAATCTGCAACAGCGAAACTCGTATTAGAGGATGAAATACTAAGTTTTGCCGGGCTTAGATTATATAGATGCTTTTTTATGTTTGGCCTATACATATTAGCTGCACCATCAGGAGAACCTGCGCCAACCACATAATCCTCTCCGTTAAAAATAACAGTAGGATACCCCCTTATTTTAAGAGCCCTTATTACAGAATCAGTATATGAATTTGCTAACTGCCCCCCATTGGATGAAGAATAGTACCTTAGAGCAACAAATTCAGTATTGTTAAACTCACCTTTCATTGTTTCTATCCCGGCATAGGCGTTAGGACAATATCCACACCATGTTGCCGTACCCATCTGAGACAAAACTGCTACTGGATAACCACTTGAGAAAAGCATTAAAAATAACATATAACCTCCTTAAAATATTTTATCCACATATATTATACAGTATAATGTTCCCTTGTCAAGTTATAGATAAGTACCATAATTTATTAAAAAAATTTTAACTTGACTATTCTGTTTTTATGATTAAAATATCTGTATGACTAAGTATATTTTTGTAACTGGCGGAGTAGTATCATCCCTTGGGAAAGGCATAGCAACAGCGTCCATTGGATTACTCTTAAAGAAAAACGGCTTTAAGGTCAGTGTTCTAAAGATAGATCCTTATCTCAATGTAGATCCAGGCACAATGAACCCATATCAACACGGAGAGGTTTTTGTTACAGAAGACGGTGCTGAAACTGATCTTGATCTTGGCCACTATGAAAGATTCATGGATACGCCTCAGCATAAAATAAATAATACAACTACAGGACAAATTTACTACACTGTAATATCAAATGAAAGAGAGGGGAAGTACTTAGGAAATACTGTGCAGGTAGTACCTCATATCACCAATGAAATAAAACAACGAATAATACAGGTAGGGGCGAAAAACAAAAGTGATGTAGTAATAACAGAGATTGGAGGTACTGTTGGAGATATTGAGAGTGAGCCTTACTTAGAAGCCATTAGGCAATTAAGACTGGATAAAGGCAAAAAAAACACCCTTTACATACATTTAACACTCGTTCCTTATGTACCAACAGCTGGAGAATTTAAAACAAAACCTTCGCAACACAGTGTAAAAGAATTACAAAGAGCTGGCATCCAGCCAGATATAATCTTGTGCCGTAGTGAAAGGCCAATTCCCAAAGATACTAAAGGGAAAATAGCTCTATATAGCAGCTTAGAGCCTGAAGCAATAATAGAAGCTATAGATAGAAAAGAAATCTATGAAATTCCACTGGTTTTTAAATCTCAGAAATTAGATAAATTAATCATGGGGAAACTTAATTTAGATGCTAAAAATGAACAAGATACCGAAGATATGCATGAGTGGGAAATGTATGTAAACCGTTCTAAACAACTAAAAAGGACTCTTAGTATAGCAATTGTTGGGAAATATATTCATTTAAAGGATGCGTATAAAAGCGTTATTGAATCCTTAAAACATGCTGCTAATCATAATTTAACTAAATTAGATTTAAAGTGGATAGAAGCAGAAGATTTTACCCCGGGGTTATTTGAAAATATACCTTTGCATGGAATTCTTGTTCCTGGAGGATTTGGGACAAGAGGGATAGAAGGAAAAATAAAAGCGATAACCTATGCAAGAGTAAATAAAATCCCTTATTTAGGCTTATGCGTAGGAATGCAATGTGCTGTTATTGAATTTGCGAGGAATGTAATAGGGCTCAAAGATGCAAATAGTACTGAATTTAATCCTCAAACTGAACATCCAGTAATATTTCTTATGCCAGAACAAAAAAACATATCCAATAAAGGAGGAACAATGAGACTGGGGTCATATGAAGCAAAGATAAAGAAAGGAACAAAAGCATCTGAAATATATAAAACCGAAAGGATTGTAGAAAGGCATAGACATAGATATGAATTTAATAATCAATTCACAGATATATTCGAACGGAATGGAATGGTTTTTAGCGCGATAAACACGGACAAAAATCTTGTTGAACTAATCGAAATACCTTCTCATCCATTTTTTATGGCAAGCCAATTTCACCCTGAATTTTTGTCAAGGCCATTAAATCCTCATCCTTTGTTTTTCCATTTTATTAAAGCATCATTGGAATATGCCAGGCGTAATAATACTATATCTTAGTCTTCTGCCTTTAGAT
>JALVRC010000138.1 GCA_027025255.1 Caldifarciminota bacterium | reverse complement strand
TTTTTAAGGTATACTTGTTATATCTAATATTTCCCGAGATAAATATTATTGTTTTTCGTTTATATATACGTGCGTATTGTAATATGAAGAAAGTAAGAGGATTGGGGAATCTTATGAATAAGATTTGAGAATTTTTAACAGTATACTTGATTTTTTTTAATGTTGCATTAATTATAAATATGAACCTTAGGAAGAAATTCTTGTGTCTGTGCCACCCAGGTGCTATTACCCATTCGATATTATCAGGGACTGTAAAATTGTAAAAAGATTTATTCTTTGTTTGAACAGGATTTAACATTACAATGTATTTTTTAAAAAGATGAGAAAATTTCAAAAGAAAATTTAGACTTTCCGGATATTTTACAAGCTTTTTTCCTTTTTTTTCTGCATATTCACTGATGATTATACCTAAGGTTTTTTTCATAAAAAGGAGCTACGCTCCTTTTTAAAAACGGGGTCGACGAGATTTGAACTCGCGACTTCTAGCGTGACAGGCTAGCGCTCTAACCATGCTGAGCTACGACCCCATAAAACCCATAATTATATACAAAAATTGAGGATTGTCAAGGGTTATTCCCTCTCTTTTTTAAATATAAAATTAACAGAACTGGCTTCCGGGTCTTCTTCTGCTTCAACCCTTACATTTTGAAGCCTTTCTCCAAGATAGTCAGCAATTTCAGTAGATACATCCAAGTCATCTGAGATAATTGTTATTGTATTGTAGATTCCTTTTTCTTTGAATTTATTTATTACAAGCTGGTAAACCATCTGTGCCTTATCAGAATATGTCCCAGTTTCTATAAGATTAGGTGCCATTGATATAATAGAGTCATGAACAACTCCTGAGATTTGTATCTGGTTTACCCTTCCTCTTCCGCCTTTACTGTTATCTTTTTTGGTTATTTCGATACCCCAGCTGTATAATGTTCCGGGTATAATGTAGCTTCCATCGTTTCCTCTACCATTCCATTTAATCTGTTTGGGAACTCTGCCATTCCCTTCAATATATGCAAATTCATTGCCGAGAATATCAAGTATTGTAACTTTCCAGCTTATAGCTGGTATTCTTGTGAATTCTTTAGAATTTAATAGAATTGCTTCTCTTTCAAGATCAAAGACATTTTCTACATATGCAGGTTTTCTTAAAAGATATTCTTCAGAAAGAAAAACCGTTTTTGCAACAGAGAAATCTATTTGATATATAAGTGTCGGATCAAATATGTATCCTCTCGCCCTTAGTAAACGTGTTACAGGGTCATTAAGATCTAAAAAACCATATGACAAAATCCTTGGTTTCGTTTCAACCTGATATCTGGCAGTTACACTGAATTCACCGAGCTCCTGTGCAATTATTACAAAAGGTAGAGTTAATAAAAGCAGAGCCATTATTTTTCTCATTATTTCCTCCTTTATATTTTAACAATTCTTAATTTAAGTATATATTTTTTTTGTTTGTTACTAACATTAAATGTTAATTTTTTTATCCTTCGTTTTAAAGTTTTTCTTAAAAGAGGCGTTAAGTTGCCGTTATTAACCAATACTTCACTTATATCAACATAAGCAGGATGGCCATACCTGTCAAAGTCTCCGAGTACTATACGAAATTCACATCCTGCAAGACGTATCATCTCACTTGAACCATCGTCTGTTGCTCCTGAAATTAGGATATCTTTTTTCCGAGTAAAGGCTAATTTAACAGCTCTTGAGGTATTTATTATAGAGAAGTCTCTTGTTACACCTTTATCAAAAACATCAGAACCGATATCTATATTGTCGTTTTCATATTTTTCCAAAAGTTTCTTGTCGTTACTAACAGCAGCTGTTCTGGTTGTATTGTTAGTCTTACCGGTAGAAGAAATCGTTGGTTCATTTTCATTAACTTCATTGGCAATTCTTTTGAATGTTTCAGGCCGATATTTATCAATGTTTCCATAAACCATTACTTCCATATAAGTGTCTTTATAAATTTTGTTGTAGAATTTTAATTTTTTGCCCTCAGTTAACAGCATATATAGCAAAAAATGTATAACTAATGAGATTCCCGCAGCTTTTCTCAGATCACTTTCTTTTAAAATTGAATAAACTGCATAAATGTTGTTAGCAATAGCCAATCCAATATTTTTAAAGAAAGTGATAACTATCATTATCCCAATCTAAAACTAAAAACTATTCTACCATGACGTTTGGCTTGTCCAACAGCCTTAAATCTCCATCTTTTCAGATTGCTTATTATTGAGTTGTCAATTCCTCTGTAGTTTGTAGGTTGAGTAAGCCTTATGGAAGATGGTATCACAGCACCTGAAGCATTTACATCAAAATCTACAACTGCCTGTCCCTGCCACATATCCCTAGCAGCTTTTTTGCTGTATCTGGGTAAAAAATAGCTTAAAATGTCACCTCTGGTTAAGTCTCCCTGGATTGTAAAACCACCGGAGGATTGGCTTGCAGTAGTTGTTGTAGATGTATTGATGTCACCAATATCACTTTCATTAGTATTAGTATGTGAAGCAATATCTGTAACTCCTATATCATTGGAAACATCAATTCCGCTTACACCTTCAGAAGCAAACGGATCAAATGAGCTTTCCTCAAGAGATTGATCTCCTGCAACAGGGGCGACATCCAGAAGATTCTCAGTACTTATACTTGCATCTGGGTTTATAACTAATAGCCCATGTTCCAGCCCTTCATCCGACATGTCTATGTCCATATTTTCAATTTGAGCAGATTTAAAAAGTTCTTCTTCATTATAATCCTTAGCTACAACATTTTGATCCGCTGTTGTTGATACTTTTTCTGGTGGAGGGGTTTGTGTATTTTTAACAGGTCTTGGTCTATACTTATCAGGGTGCTTTTTGGCATCCATGGTTATACTCTCGATAATTTCACTGGATTGATCTGCTCTATGAGCTAATGTCCATGAATAAAAGAAGATCCCTCCATGAACTAATATAGAGATTATGAGACCTATCCAGAAACGTTTATTCTTAAACAGGGTTGAGGAGCCCTTAATAGAATTCTTTATAGCTATTTTCCATGATTGAAACCACTCTTTTAAATTGAAGTGTGGTTTTTCAATCAAAATTGGTATTCCTAAAATTTTCATATATCCTCCTCAAGAAAAATTATTGTCTATATTGTCTTGTAGCAATTGCAATTCGTTGTGCACCTGTCTTTTTGATTATATCCACTACATCCATTACCCATTGCTCTTTAGCAAATTGGTCTCCTCTAACTATTACCAGATAATACGGATCCTCGCTCATTTTTTTGCTTAGTGCATCTTTTACGTGTTGGATAGAGCTTAAACTATCATCAAAGTATACCCGATTATCAGAAGTGACCGCAACTACATGAGCATCCTCTGTTTCCATTTCTGCTGTATGGGCTAAAGGAACTTTTACAGGGGCTTTGTCCTTTCTCATAAGATCTGGTGCTATAAGCATCATAATTAATACAATCAATAAGGCAACTCCTGACATCGGTAATGTATCAGGTTTCAAATTGCCACCATTATTTGACATCTCTTCACCTCCTTAGACTTATACAAATTTTAACATATCATTATACATATTTTAAGCCTTTTGTCAATAGATAAATATGGGTTTTATTTTTGTTTTTTTGTAAAGTGTTCAATAAAAACCGCTGTTGTGTAGGGTTTTTCATAAAAAAACAGGAGAGAAAACACAGTAAAATAGAATCATCTTTATAATTAAACCACAGAGCGTAAATCAGTAAGGGCAATTATTTCTTTTTTATATTTTTTAAATCAAGTATAGTAGGTTGGTCTGAAATAATGACTTCAATTTTATCGCTGAGTTTGTCAACATAGAGATAACTAATGTAGGATGGGTATTTAGCTAATTTTCTACTGACAATCTCAATCGCCTTTGCTTTACCTTCTGCCTCAATGCTTCTTCTTTTAGCCTCTAACTTTTCTTTTTCAAGTATGTATTTCATCCTCTCAGCCTCCTGTTGGGCTACTTGTTTGTTTTCAATTGCCTTTTCAAATTCTTCGCTAAATTGAACGTTCCTTAAAAGTACACCTTCTATAATAATGCCGTCAGGACTGAGTAGCTCCTTGATTCTCTTAAAAATTTTCTTCTGAATTTCTTCTCTTTTAAATGAGTAGATATCCATAATGCCGTATTCTGATACTGTAAGTCTTACTGTGGATCTAATAGCTGGCCTTACAACTTTCTCATCGTAGGCAGGGCCAATTTTTTGGTGAATTTCGAAAACCTTTTGATGATTTAATCTGTACCAGCAAGTTAAATCGAGTCCTACTTGTAGTCCCTCTCTTGTGGGACACCATATAGCATCAGAGGACTTTTCTCCTTTTGCCTTGTCTGGATGACTTGTCATTGTGTATTCTCGTCTTCTAAGATCATACATAGCAGTAGTTGTAATAAAAGGAGGAATGAATGTTAAGCCTTCGCCCGAGACACTAAATTTTTTAGGAATTATATAGAAAACAACAAGTGCATGTCCTACAGGAACAATCTTTATAGAGATTATTAAAAGAAACAATACAAAAAGAAGAGGCATACCAATAATATACATCCATTTTGTGAGTTTTTTAGTCCTAATGATTTCTTTACCTTTGATACTTATATTTTTAAAAAACCCCAAACCTCCAAGTATAAATACTATTAATATTACAATAAATATAAAAACAAAGAATCCTATCATATTAAAACCTCCTTTAAGCGTTTAAAGGTTTTTTTTAAATCGTTCATATCTTCAGTATTTGTAAGGTCTAATCTTAATGGAGTTATTGATATATATCCGTTATACACAGCATCGAAATCCGTATCAGTTTCTTTCTCAAAAGAGGGTTCTCCTTTAAGAATATAGAAGTTTCTGTTTCCTGCAGGTATATATTCTACAACATCTTTATAAATCCTTTTGCCCAGACGGGTAATTTTAATACCCTTTATTTCTCCTCTGGGGAAATTTACATTTAAAAGAGTATGTTTGAACGAACATTCTTTGTTAAGAATAAGTTTAACAAGGTTTTTTATGAAGATTTCTACTTTATAAGAAAGATTGTCTATGGAAACAGCAGATAGAGCAATAGCGGAATATCCAAGCAGACTGGCTTCCATAGCAGCAGCGACAGTCCCTGAGTAAATCACATCTTCTCCCATGTTAGGGGTATAGTTTATTCCTGATAATACAAGATCTATGTTTTTTAAAAGAGAATAGTGTGAAAGTAAGACACAGTCTGTTGGTGTTCCTTTTACAAACCATTCTTTCTCTTGTACGCGTTTAACCTCTAAGGGTTTTTCAATTGAAAGAGAGTGACTGGCTCCTGATTGGTTTTCAAAGGGAGCAACCAAATATACTTCATACTTTTTTGTTTTTTTTAGATAGGATTTTAAAAGCTGTATTCCTTTAGCATCGTAGCCATCATCATTGGATATTAAGATATGTTGTCTTATATCCATACAAGCTTCAGTGTCATCTTAATAAATCTAAGAGTGTCTATTAAGGGGTTTATAAAACTTTTGTTTCCTTTTATGTAAATTGTGTCAATGGGGAGTTCTTTAATTGAGATGTTCTTCTGTAGAGCTTTAGCAATAAATTCAGCTTCTAATTCAAAATGTCTTCCATTGAGTGGTATTTTTATAAATAGTGGAAGCCAAATTAGACGGTATCCTGATTGGACATCATGTACATTTTTCCCTCCCACTATAGAAATTATAAGACTCGTGATTTTATTGACAAGGTATCTGTCAAACGGCATATTCATTAAGCTAAGGTTTCTTGTTCCTATTACGATTTTTGCATTGGGTAAAAAGGCTATAAAGTTTTTAATATCAGAAATTTTATGTTGCAAATCAGCATCCATAAAAATACCCCATAGAAAACCGCTACTTAAAGAAATCTTTGCACCGTCTATTATACTTTTTCCTTTCCCTTCATTAATTCTGTGTTTGATTACTCTTACATTTTCTTCATTGGTAATTTTATAGGTTTTGTCTTTAGAACCATCATCTACAATGAATATTTGTTGGGAGTTAAACCCTAATTCTTTAATGTTGTTTATTATTTTTCTTATGGTTTTCTCAGCGTTTAAAGCAGGTATTATAAAGCTTACGAGCTTTCTTGCTATAAGGTTTTGGGTTAATTGATTTTTCATTTTTCTATACTTATTAATACTGAGATAGGGCTGATTCTTACAAGTTCTTCACTGATACTTCCAATGATTCTTTTTTTATTGTTGGATGAGCCAAATTTCCCTACAACAATAAGATCTATGTTATTCTGTAATGCATAGGAGATTATTGCCTCATGGATACTTTCGTACTCTACTATATGCAGTTTTAATCCGTATTCTTTTTTTATCCGTTGTGAAAGTTTTTCAGCTTCTGCATAAAGGAATGTTTTTATCCCGCTACCAGCATACATTTTGGGTATATGGACAACATGGATAATTTCAATATTCTCCGTTCTGAATCTTTTTAATGCATTTTCTGCATTTTCACTGCCATCGTGGCATATAAGAATTCTTTCAAAGTTCATTTTGTTAGTCCTCATAATTCTTTCTGTGTTTAATTGCTTCTTTTAATGTGGAACGGTCCGTAAGGGTTATATCCATTCCTTTAGGAACACCTGTAGCAATCCTTGAAACATTGACATTGTATGGTTTTAGTATATCTTTTAAATAAATGGCAGTAGCTTCACCTTCTGTTCCTGTCCCCGTTGCTATTATAATTTCTTTTACATCTCTATTTACACGTCTTATAAGACTTTCTATATGAAGTTTTGATGAATCAATTCCGTTAATTGGAGATAATACTCCTCCAAGCACATGATATAAACCATTATATATTTTGCTTTCTTCTATGATTTCTATATCAAAGGGAGTTTCTACGATAAGAATTTTATCTTTTTCCCTTGAGGTGTCGTTACAAATAGAACAGAGCGAATCCTTTGTATAATTATGGCATTGTTTGCATTCTTTAATATTTTCCATCTCAATAAGTGCCTTTTTTATTTCTTCTCTTATTTTATTCCCCTTTTCTTTGTCCAATAAAAAGAATACAATTCTTTCTGCGCTCTTTTCGCCTATACCGGGGAGTTTTTTTAACGCTTTAATAAAGGAGCGTATCTCACTCATTTATCTCTTTAGCTTGTAGATACTTTTCAATACCCTTTATTAAATTTTCTATTTTAGGATTAGATTCTGTTTTTTTATTCCCTGTTTCATTTTCTTCCTTCTTGATTATAATCTCTTTTTTGTATTTCTCCTTAAGATAAGGAATATTTTTATTAAGTATCTGAGCCATATCACTATGAATGATAACAGATTTCTCATCCTCATATATATTTGATTTCTTGAGTATGTTTTCAATGGTTTTCTTTTTCTTAGGGGGGGCTTTTTTGGGCTCGTGAATCTTGGTTTGTTTAGAATCTTCTTTTTGTTTAGTAGATGTATTCTTCTGTGTTTTAAGAGAAGGTGTGAGGGAAGATGTTTTAAACTTATTCATTATTCTGAAGCTTACTATTGAAAATGCTATGTGAGGTTTAAAAGAATCTTTTATAATATGTTCAGCATCAATTAGCATATAAAGTATATCTCTAATGTTATTGGTATTTTCTTTTTTCAGATATGTTTCAAATATATAATCTAATAAAGAATAATAAAAGAATAATATATCAAAACCGGAAAACAAGAGGTTGTCCATAAATCTTATAAAATTATCATAGTTAGAAGAAAGAATAAGATTTAAATATGTTTCAAATTCTTTCTCAGGTACAAGGCCAATCATTTCTTCTACATCTTCTATAGATATTTTTTTATCAGAGAAAGATGATACCTGTTCTAATCGCATTTCTGCGTCTCTTAGCGCGCCCTTTGATGCTTCTGCAATAAGTTTAATTGCCTTATCTTCAATTTTTATCTGCTCTTTTTTTACAATATCTTTTAATCTTCCTATTATTTCTTTTGATAGAATGGGTCTAAAGTCAAACCTTTGACATCGTGAAAGTATTGTTAATGGAATATTCTGAGGATGAGTAGTAGCAAAGATAAAAATCACGTGGGATGGTGGTTCTTCTAATACCTTTAATAATGCATTAAAAGCCTCGTTTGTCAACATGTGTACTTCATCTATTATATATATTCTGTATTTTCCTTTTACTGGTTTATATCTAAGTTTTTCTCTAAGGCCTCTTATTTCTTCTATACCCCTATTAGACGCTCCGTCAATTTCAATTACGTCCAGGCTTGAAGAATTAGAGATTTCATTACATATTATACATTTATTGCATGGTTCTATTCCCTGTGGATTGAGACAGTTTAATGCTTTGGCCAGAATTCTGGCTGTTGATGTTTTTCCTGTGCCACGAGGTCCTGCGAATAGGTAAGCGTTAGCTACCCTGCCTTTTTTTAAAGCATTTATAAGGATGTTTTTTATATGTTCCTGCCCAGCTATTTCAGAGAATTTCTGGGGCCTGTATTTTAAAGAAAAAGAAGTTTTCATATGCAAAAAGCTGTGCAGGCAGCTTCGCTATAAAAGGAAAGGTCCCTTATATTAAAAGCACTCCAATCAGGCGTCCCTGATACCATAAGTACACAGTTTACCGTTGCTTCTTCCCAGACCTGGCGGGGTTCACTATGCCTTATGAACCAGGACCCAATTTTCAACATGCTTTCAACATAAGGCATTATCTCTCCTTTTATATCTCAGACTGCCCATAACCCTTGCATATGGCGGGTTGCAAGCAACAGGGGACCGCCAGCCCCCCGGTTAGCACAGCTATCTATTAAGTTCAACTGGACGGAAAAGTATATTCTTGATGTCGATGTCCTCTTGAATTATATCATCTTGATGCATAACATTTACAATTGTCTGTGCCGCTTCTTTGCTTATTTCATGTACTCTTTCATATAACGGAAGTCTTAATCCCATAACTGAATCTAAATTTGCTTCCATAGTTGAATTAAGATAAGTTTTAACAGTATCATTATAACGCTGGATGAATATATATGTAAGATCCATAGCTTCACGCAGTCTTATAAAAGGTAGATTATCTTTTTTGTATTTTGAGAGTTTCCCACACATCCCGGCACCTATAAAGGGTGCATTTATCCATCTATTCAATACTCCGGCTTCTACGATTTTAAGTCCTTTTTCTCTTGCGATAGAGAAATATGGTTCAATTGGAATTATCGCATCAACTTCTTTATTCTCAAGAGCAGATATTATATGAGCCCCATTATACAATTTAATTTCGACGTCATCTTTGTTGTATCCAGCCTCAATCAGAGCAATCTCTACTGCTGTTTTTAGAACAGTTGAAACGCCTATGCGTTTCCCCTTGAGGTCATCAATGAATTTTGTTATTTTGGAGTCCTCATTAACAATTAGTCCTTCAGGGGGAAGAGAAGTCTTGTACGTTCCTATCATAAAAAACTTTAAGGTATCTTTTGTTTTATCAAATGCCTTTATCCCATCTACAAAAGTAGAGAAAACAAAATCTACACTATCTTTTAACAGTAATTCGTAGGCTTTTTCAGGGCTCGGGACAGTTATTATTGTTGCATTAATCTTTCTGTCCTTGAAAATCCCGCTCAGTGCAGTGTCATTTGCAATTAATACAGGTATAGGATTTATACTATTGTCTATAGCAATTTTTATCTTTGAAGGCGTAAGCTGTTTTCTAATAGGTATTATAAGTATTACTATTAGTACTATGCCCAGAACCACAATCAAAATATCCAATAAAAACTTTTTAGCTTTTTCTTTCATTATTTACCCCCTTTTTCCAGGGTTTTTGCTTTATCAAGCATCTCTTTTGAGCGTTTTAAATCCTTGATTTTGTAGTAATAGTATGATAATTTTTTATATATTTCAGGATCATTTGGAGTTAATTCTTTCGCTTTTAAAAGCCATTCTTCAGCTTCTTCATACCCTTTTTCTAAATTAAGCTTAGAAGCTCCAATTAAGAGATAAAGGAAGGCGTCATCTTTTATATCTTTTGTAATAGGTGTTAATATTTCAATGCACTCTTTGTATTTTTTCTGATAGTGATAGGTAATCCCAAGGTCATATTTAGCTTCTATATTCGTATTATCGTATTCTATAGCCTGTTTTAAATATGATGCAGCTTTTTGAAATCGTAAAGAGTCTGATTCTATATTCATTGTAACGTGTCCTGTCCAGAAATATGCATCAGCTAATTGGCGTTTAATAGATTCATAAGCTGCCCACCATTTCAGAAATCCTTTAACAGAAGGTGAACTTAACCCGGTCTCTTTTTGACAGGCTTTGTCAAGTGCTTCTTTATCGCTGGAAAGTGCTTTTTCTTCCAATTTCTTTACAATGTTGAGTATCTTTTCTTTTTCCATTTTATACGTTTCTATTCCCTTCTTAAGATAGTTATCCAGGTTGTTTTTATAAAATTCTATTGATTTTTCAAAGTCTTTTTGTGCTAGTTGAAACTTTTCTTTCTTAGCTTCAACTCTACCTTTTAGATAGTATGCTTCAGGCGAAGTGCTATCAATGGTTAATAGTTTTTTAGAAATTTCTATTACCTTATCAAATTGATTTTTTGCAAGATATAATCTTCCTAATAGAATATATGATTCGCCATGAGAATGGTCTATATCAATAGCTTCTTTTAAAAATATAATGGCTGAATCTTCTTTGTTTTCTTTTATAAGTTCTTTTGCACCATAGCTAAAAGCTACCCAATACTTATAGGTTTTATCTGTGCTTCTATATTTTTTATAAAATGAAGAATCCAGTGTTTCAGCTTTTAAATAAGCCCATCCGGCAATAGCGTATTTTTGTAGCTGAACATTGGTTTCCCCTAACCAATAAAATGCTTCTGCGCTTGTTGGATTGTTTCTTATTTCAGTTCTTAAAAGGCTATCTGCCTGTAGGTACCTTCCCTGTTGAAGATGAATCTTAGCTCCTTCAACGTTAGGTGAGGATGTACAACTTAAAATAAATAAAAAAAGTCCAGATATTGTAAGATGTGTTTTCATTAATTTACCTCCTATGTAAGGGTATGTATGAAGGGATTGTAATCAATCCTATGTCTTTTTAAAACCT
>JALVRC010000137.1 GCA_027025255.1 Caldifarciminota bacterium | reverse complement strand
AGATTATATCTTATTGCCGTAGAAAAAAAACCACCGGAGGAAGAAAATATATAGTTTTTCTCATATAAATAGCTAATAGAAAAATTACTGTATATACTCCTGTACAGTCGTGATTGGTACCATACAGTAAAATTGGACAAAATATATGAAAACATCTCAGGATCATCCCATGGAAAATCTCTTTTTTCAAGATTCTCCACATGCTTAGTTCTTAAGAAAATCCCACCATATCCTTTGAATATTTTTATACCTGATAATATATGTTCATCTCTTAATCCTGCTATCCCCTCTTCATGTGAAAGATATATATAAAAACTTTCGTTAACTGCTACATCAGGATAGAATCCATTATAAATATTTGACCGCTCAAAATTATTCTCTTTTAAAGACTCTAATCCTCCTAACCATAAAGCATAAACAATTACTATCATCTCACCACAGAAAAATATTTCTTTATCTTTGAATGTCTACCTTCTTTATCCTCCGCTTCAATTACGTATAAATAGATACCGTTTGCCAGAGGAGTTAAAGAGTTCAAAGAAATAAAACACCTTATATGATCGTTTACATCGCCTTCGGTATGTTTTTTCTTCTTAAGGATTCTTTTCCCTGACAATGTATAAATTGATAGTGTTATATCTGCAGGCACTGGTACATAAAAATATATATCAACAAATGTTTCTGCAGGATTGGGGAAAGCAAACGTTTTATCATAACTTAAAAGTTGTGTTATATCATTAACATAAAAGATATATGTTGCTGTAGAAATATTTCCTGAAAAATCCATTGCCTCAACGGATATATTAAATTCACCTGTACCAAAAGTCCCGGTAGAAAATAAAGAATAAAAATGAATACTATCTTCGCTAAAAAAAAGCCCGCTTTTTACAATTGTTCCCATTTTAGAAATAGTATATGTAGCATACTTTAAAGATTCGTTACTTTCAAGATTAACTATTAATGTATCACCAAGATTAATTGTATCTGAAGAAAGAGAAATATACAGTAATGGAGAAGTGGTGTCTCTTGTAACCCTTAATTCCCTTACAATTGTTTGAGAAACATTACCCCCAGCATCTTCTGCAAAGAAATGTATGTTGTAACTGCCATACGGCATTGAAAGTGTATCAATTGTTAACGTATCAATAAACCACTCTTCTGAATTATTCAGTAGTCCATCCTCTGGCAACATATGAATAGTATCAGTATCAATATAATAATTACAACACTTAATAATAGAACCTCCAGCACTTTTATCACTTACAAAAGTCCTTATTATAACGTTTGTTCTTCCCTCTGTGGGATTTGGGTTAAGAGTAACATTAACAATAGAAGGAGGTAAAATATCAGCGTCGCCAGTTGTAAAAGAAAAGATGTACCTATCTTCAGGCAGTTCCGAACCAACCCCATCCTTATTACCATCAAAACTATTTCCTGCAAGATCTTTCAAGTCTTCTTTCAAAAGGACAAAAACGTTTTCTTTAGGAGAAAATTCCTGAGTAGGAGTAAATGTATATTTATATCCGTCAAAAGAATAAGTAAATTCATGCACCTTACTTAATGAACCTTCTATAGAAATATTATTTATAAAAGAACTTGTATCCATAACCTCTGAAAAATATATCCATAAAGAAGTGTTTATAGGGATATCATTAGATTCATTCGGTGGATAATGAGAAAGAACAAAAGGAGGTCTTCTATCAATAACAAATCTACGCACTTCAGATATACTGGTATTATAAGCACTATCTACAGCCAAAACGCGCCAATAAATCCTTCCGTCCTCATTGACATCTAATCTGAGTTGTTTTTTAAAAACAGTATCATACAAAAAAGAATTACTAAAATCTTCTGATAAAGATAATTCAATAATATAAAAGAGAATACCTGAAATACTGTCTCCTTCACAATCCCAGGAAAAGGTTATATCTCCGTCTTTGAAAATTGAACTATCCATTGGAGAAATTAGTGTTGGATATTCTGGTGGAGAATTATCAATTTTCACGGGATGAAAAACATATTGCGATACATTATTGCTACTATCTACGGAGCAAAGTTGAAAATTAATTACACCTTGACTTTCAGTATGAAAAATCAAAATCGTATCTTTTGTAGTGGTATCCTTTTTGTTTTGTTCTTTCAATAAATAATGAGAAATTCCAATACCGTGTGGATCAGTAGAGCTTTTCCATCTAAATGTTATATCTTTCAAATATGACCATCCCCTGTCATGCGTCGTTGAAACAAATTCTTCCGGTGAGAATGGATTAGTTATATCTTCTTTTATATAGTAAATTCTATTGAGCATTTGCAAAGTATCAATAACTCCAGTAGAAGGATATGAAAAACGCATCAAAGGTAAATCCTGTAGTTTTTTTTGAATATATAACTGAGAAAATCCGGTTTGTCCGCTTCCTAAAGCGAAAACTCCCTTTTCTAACAGGCTATCATTTAAATACATAGAAAAATTCATTCCGAGCAACAAATCATTAGAAAAATTTTTTTCTCCTTTAAGAGAAATAAAAATATTATCAGTGTCGCTCTCATTTAAGAAAAGATATACATTACTGTCATCTGAAAAAATAAGATCTAATTTACCATCATTATTTAAATCCCCGGTAAGCAGGTCATTAGCTCTATACGGAAACGAATCAATACCTGAAAAAATTCCGTTCCTTATATATAATATCCTAAAGTCCTCTCCTCCTGCAGCAATACATATATCATTAAAGCCATCGTTATCATAGTCTATAATAGCAAGCTTATCGCCACCGGTATTATACAGAAAATACTTACTTAAGCCCGAAGGGAAACTCTTTATTAGAAATGTTGAATCAGAGGTTAAAACAACAACATCATAAAAACCATTGTTATCAATATCATTGGAATATATGTCTCTGATATTATTTGTATAAAATGAATCACTAATAATCCAGGTATTGCTATTTTTATCAAAGAAAAGAAACTTTAAATAGTTTCCATCTACAAAAGCTATGTCTATATTCCCATCTCCATTATAATCAGAGGTTGTAAAAATCTGTGCTTTAGAAAATTTCTGAATTGTATCAAACATATTATCCATAAAGTGAGAAATAATTATGGAATCACCTATAGTCGCAAAAAGAAAACCCTTTTGATTCATACCTGAAAGAAGTTTTATAGATTTCAGTACCCCTTGTGAAGGAATAATGTATTTTTCATTGTCTACCAGGACAAATGCTGTATCAAAAGACTGAGACACAGCTAAAAAATCAAGTATAGAATCTCCATTCATATAAATAGGAAATGCAAAAGAAACATGATCAATATAATCTTTAACATCCCCTTTTATATTCTTGGAGTGCAATTGATTATTCTCAATGTAGAAAAGCATTGGTACAGTATCACTTTTTATAGTTCTTATCCCACATAGTTTAGCCGGATAATTAATGAAATCATTAATTACCCAGTTAAATAATAAAAATAACATTTTCTCCTTCTTTCATGAAACTATTATATAAATAAAATTAATATTGTCAAGCTTTTAAGTTTAACTAAAGAATTTCAATTTAAATAACGCGTTTAAAACCCTTGACAAAAGAAAATAAATATGTAAAATATAGATTATGAAGGTTTTGGGTGTTCTTTCTAAAAAGGATAAAACATGCAAATAATAATTCTAAGTCTTATATTAAAAGGCTTTGTTAAAGATATTACTAATGGTGAAGGTTTGGAATATGCAAGTATATATATAAAGGAATTAAAT
>JALVRC010000136.1 GCA_027025255.1 Caldifarciminota bacterium | reverse complement strand
TTTCATTCTATCTTTACAATATAAGTGATATAAAAGACCTAAATAACATCAGTAAAACATTACATATAACAATTCCCGTAATCTTCACAGTATGGAATATTCTGCCTATAACTCTTAACCCAGGTTATATACTGTATCCATATAAACGAGAAAAAGGTATAACATTTGATTTAGGAATAACCAGGCGCATAAATTTTTAAAGGAGCATAATAAACAAAACAGAAAAATGATATGTAAAGCCTGTGTTTCTCAAACTAACCCTGATACAAACTCAATAGGAGAGAACCATTTTTTAAAAAATCTTATTACAAGTATTCTTTATTTGGCGTCTTTTAAAAAGCTGCTTAATGTGGATTATGAGAATTACATACCCTTGACATTGTATCTTTTTTATGTATAATCATTGTATGATTAAGTACCATTGGCAATGTGAAAGGAAAGGAGTTTAAGAATACAGAGATTTATATAGTGGTGAATGTAGCAAATATTGCAAAGATAAAACATATACTGGACAGTGTTATGGAGGGAGAGATATGATTTTAAAGAGAGAGCTGGCTGCCTGTGCTATGTGGCAGTACGTAGACAGGGATAAACTAAAAACTTTGCATATTTTCTCAAATATAGTGCATTTGGCAGGTAATGTAAAAGAAATGTTATCAATAAATAAACAAGGAGGAGAGTTATGAATATTTTTCTGAAGGCTTTACTATTTTTATTATCATTTAGTCTTTTTCACTTTGGATATGAACTTACAAATTGGTCATTTTTAATACCCTTTTGCGGAATAAACGAATCTGTATTTCAGCATTTGAAAATGGCTTTTTGGGGCTATGTGCTTTTGACAATAGTTGAATATGTTTTGCTTAGAAAACAGATAAAGGAAAAAGTAAAAAATTTTTTGTACTCAAGAATCCTTTCCACGGTAGTAATCCCGTGGATAATAGTATTAATCTGGTATTTACTTCCCGCTATTTACGGAAGAGCAGAATCTTTGATTCTTGATGTATCCTGGGCAATAATAATAACATATCTGTCAGGTTTATTTGTGGCTCAAATAGAAACTGAGACAGAAAAAATACAGTTTAGCACCAAAACCGGAGTCATTCTTCTGATACTGTTTGCGATTTCAGTTTTTCTGTTTAGTTTATTTACCTATAAACTGCCGTGGATAGATTTATTTATAGATCCGGGAACTCTATGAAAATGTTTGTAGATGAATATGAAGAAGTAGAGAAGAGAAGAAAGAAATAAAAGATAAAATAATGGTAAGAAATACAATAATCATTATAATCTTTGACCGCAGGTGAGCCATGGAGTTATATATGAAAAATAGATATAAACTAATAGTTCTTTTGTTCTCCCTTGGTTTAATTTTTTTATCAGGTTGTGTTTCCTTAATAAGTAGTCGTAGACCTACAGTTGAAATTAATAAAAAGTATCAACCTGCCCAATTAAAAGAAGATTTTGATTTTTTATTTAAGACCTTTAAGCAGGTTCATCCAGACTTATTTGAGTATACAGATGAAAGTGTTGTTGATTCCGTCTTTGCTTTAACAAGAAACAAATTGAATCATTCCATGACCGCTTTTGAGTTTTATAAATTAGTAGTGCCTTTTGTGTCGCAATATTTTGACGGTCATACCTTTTTGAGTTTTCCTTATCAGTTTAGACAAAAATATCTGGATGATGGTGGGAAAATTATTCCATTTGATGTACAAATTGATGGGCAACGGTTATTTGTAAGAGAAAATTATTCTTCAGATTCTACTTTGTCTCCTAACTCTGAGATACTTTCCATTAACGATATTTCCAGTAAAAGAATATTAAATGAACTACGCAAATACAAATCCGGTCGTTTTGAATCGTTTGTCAATCAGTATATTCAAAAAATGTTTAAGCCGTTACTCTGGGCACATTACGGTTTTGGTGACCATTTTAAGGTTGTTTATCTTTCTTCAAAAGATAATCAGTATTATACGAAGGTTTTTTTAGGTATTACACTTGCTCAATACTATTCATTAACACAAAGAGATAGAAAAGATGATTATAAATTTCAAAAATGGACTTTCAAAATATTATATCCTGATAGTATCGCTGTTATTGATTTGAATTCATTTGGCAAAGAGGATGACCTGGATAATTTCAAAAGATTTCTGGATTCAACATTTACTCTTATAAAACAAAAAGGTTTGCGAAATCTTATTATAGATGTGCGGGATAATGGGGGAGGGGAATCAAAAGCAGGGGAAGCCTTAATTGATTATCTGGCTGTAGAACCGTGGGTAATGTTTTCTAAAGCAGATTTTAGAATAAGCAGGCAGATAAAAACAGATATGATCCCCTGGTTCTTGCGGTGGATACCTATCAAGACTTTCCTTCGGATGTTTAGTTTTATGTACACCTCTATGGGGATAAAGAAAATAGAATTTGATTCTGTTAGAACTGATTTATTGCACGCTTATATGAAACCAAAAGAATTAAAAGAAAATCCATTAAGATACAGCGGTGACATTTATGTTCTTATTGATAACGGTTCTTTTTCAATGTCGGTGATGTTTGCTGCATTTATGAAAGATTATGGATTGGCAACTTTAATTGGTGAAGAAACCGGCCAATCAGCCAATCCGTATGGAGGTAATTACTTTTTCAATCTTCCGAATACTCATTTACGTGCAAGTGTTCCGTCTGGCAGGAGTTATCGGCCGAGTGGATGTAATACAGGTCGTGGTGTTATCCCGGATATTCAGGTTAAAGAAAAACAAAAAGATTTAAAAAATGGTATAGATACAGTAATGGAATTTACTAAGGCATTAATTAGAGAAAGACATAAAAATTCTAAAGCAGTTCGTTAACAACCGAGGTTAATGATTTGCTGTATATGGAGGAAGCAAAATGAAAAGATTAATACCATTAGTAATAGTATTTAGTTTCTATGGTTGTAAAACAATCAAGGAGAATAATATGAACGAAGAATCATTTGGTCAAGAAGATGTTCAGTTTGAAGGTAATCAACAGTTAAGAAAATATGCAATAGAGTTGCTTGATAAAGTTTTGAAAGAAGAGGGTGATTTTGGAGTATACGGTGATTTGAGTGATGGGTTAGAAACAGTGGTGAAAGATATGAATGTTAAAATTGTAGAGGAAAACGATTATTATGCAATCTCCATATATCCAAAGAGAGCTACTGGCGGCCATGATTTTTCTTTTACTATAGATAAAAAGACAAAAAAAAGGTCGGATGTCGTAATTGGAGAAGTTTTACCTGACCCGGATTTTAAGGATTAAGCCATTTTAATTCCATTCGGATATTTGCTGATGCAAGCCAGAGAAGATTCTGAAGAAGAGACTTTTGTGAGTCAAAAGGAACATACTTTTTTTAAGGAATTTTATCAAAAAATCAGGCAACCTCAGGCGTTTGGCAAAGTACCATTTGTTTTTGTATTTGCATTATTGCTAAACCCACCTTTTTTAGTATTGTTTTCTTTTATCTGGATACTAACTTTCTTTGTTGCGAGTTTGGCTAAGGGAAAAGAACTTGTTATTTGTTATGGAGATGAATACATCGTGTATAAGAAAAAAACAGGTTTTATTATACCAAAGATGTCCCAGAAAATTATCTGCAATTCGCTTGTATAGAATATGAAATCTATGATAGTAGACTTTATTAAAAATGAATATGTCATATTAATTTTTATTTTTTTTTTTATTTTTTTATTTGTTTTTTTTTGTTTTTCTTTTTTTTTTTTTTTATATTTTTTTTAT
>JALVRC010000135.1:4329-30055 GCA_027025255.1 Caldifarciminota bacterium | reverse complement strand
TTATTAAGTCAGGGTTTTCTATCCCATAGTGAGTAAGGGTATCCTCAAGTTCCCATGTATATAGGAAATCCTTGTTGTTTAATGGTGCAAGTATGCGTTTTATGGTAGTATCTTTAATAAAAGATGTATCAACAGTTATACTGTCTATTACTACAAGGGAAACAAAAGATTTAAAGCTTCCTTTTATCTGTCTTTTATAGTGGTTATAAAGTTCTAATTCAGAATGATAAACACTGTCAGAAAAGGGCTTTTCGTTTATAATAATCTTAAGGCTCCTTGCTTTTTTTAAAGCTTTCTCAGATACAATATATGTTTTGTTATCTTTTACCCTTACATCAAAAACATTTTGCATAATAAATAAGAGTACAAATGTTAAGATTGCTGATGCGAGTGGTGTAAGTACCCATCCAATAGAAATCTTCCCAAGTATATTCCATTTTACAGCCTTAGCTGCACCTCTTGATAGAGCAATACCAATAACCGCTCCTATTACTGCTTGAGAACTTGAAACTGGCACAAGAGGGATAGAGGGTAAGCCAATACTGTTTAGTACGTGGTTTAAAAATGAGGAAGCAAATATAAAAAGAACAAGTGATTCTGAAAACACTGCGATAAGAGCTGCGACAGGTGAGAGCTTAAATATGTCTTTTCCAATGGTTTTTATCACCTTAAAGGAGTATGTAAAGATCCCTACAGCAATGGATAGGCCTCCAATTAAGAAAAGAACCTGCAAAGAATTCAGCAACACATAGTTTTTATAGAGTAAACTTCCAAAAGGATTGGAGGATACAAATACACCCATAACATTTGCCATATTATTTGCCCCCAGACTATATGCTCCGAATGCTCCTACAAGAATTAATCCTCTCCTTGTATATAAATCCATACGTAAAATATGTATGCGTATACGTTTAAGTAATAGTCTCACGAGTTTAAATAGAAGGAAAGAAAAAACCCCTGCAAGTATAGGTGAAATAATCCATGTCAAGACAATATTTAAAAGTTCTTTTACATTTATAAGATTTTGAGAAAATATATTCCAGCCAACTATTCCACCAATTATTGCCTGTGTTGTAGAGACGGGAAGACCGGATTTTGTCATTAGACTAACTGTTATTGCAGCAGCAAGCGTTATAACAAAGGAGGCACCAATAAGATTAATATGTCCAAGCCTTTCAAGTGTATTTGCTGTTCCAGAACCGCTTATCACTGCACCAAGTATAACAAAGATGGAGGCAATAATGGCAGCTGTGCGGAATTTCAGCATTCTTGAGCCTACTGCTGGCCCAAAAATATTTGCTGTATGATTGGCGCCTAAAGACCAGCCAAGAAAAAGACCTCCTATAATAAAGAAATAAATCATTCTGTTCTTTTTATAGCATAAATAGATACCCTATCTGCAACGTCTTCTGCTTTGTCTGCTATTCCCTGTAAATATTTTACGAATGTTGTAAGATGTATTTTTTTAGAAAGCTCCCAATTCGTTTTGTTAAATATATGTTTTTTTATTCTCTCGCCTATTTTGTCAGATTCTTTTTCTAAAAACATAACCTTGATAATGTGGTTTCTTACAGATACAAGATCTTTAAAATATGCTCTGACCGTTGCAATCATCTCTTCTACTGCTTTTGTACATACATCTGTTAAAGAGAGAAAATCCTCTTTTATATCCTTTAAAACAGGTCTTTCTATGCTGAAATCAACTATCATGTCTGCAAGTGCATTTAAAACATCGTCCGTTGTCTCAAGAAGTGCTAAAACGTCGCCTCTTGACTCTGGCAAAAGCATCTCAAGGTAAAGTGCATTTTCAATCTCTCTTCTTAATTTGTCCGCCTTGCCTTCCAATCTGTCAACAGTGTCTTTTCTAATATTAAAACTGTCATATGTTTCCTTTAAATAATATTCTATCCCAACTCTGAATTCAAAAGCTGCTTCAAGTACAGTATCAAGAAAGGCATCTATTTTAACCTCAAGGACTTTAGTTTTGTTAAATATTGTTAACATTAAGCCTCCTTATACATGGAAGGTTATTATAGAAAGCATAAGCTACACCATGCCTCAGCCCTCTAGTGCTCAAGGTAAACTTATCAATATCAAAATAATCCATAATACTAAGATAAATCTTTGCTCCAGCAGTTATAATTTCTTCTCTTCCACTTTCTAAGCCTTTTATGCGCAATCTTTCTTCTTTGGTGAGAGGGAGTATTGATTTTAGTATCCGCTCAATGTCTGAGTAAGTAAGAACTGTTCCTTCAATAAGTTGAGGCTTGTATGTTTGCAAATTCAACTTAATAGAAGCAAGAGTGGTTATAGTTCCGCCAATCGCTATATAGTTATCAAAAGAAGGAAGTTTAATACTGGAAAGCTTGTTTTTTACGTATCTATCAATGGCTTTCATTTCTTCTTTATACATATTAAAGAGTATGAGAGAGCCAATTTTTAGGCTGAAGAACTGTTTCATTGAGCCTTGATTGCCGTAAATAAATTCACAACTACCTCCTCCTAAATCTATTATAAGTGCATTTTTCTTTTTTATGATACCAAGGAATGAGTAGTTTGCTTCTTCATAAGGAGATAGAATATTTATATTCAATTTACACGTTTTCTTAAGATTGTCTATAAACATTTTTTTATTTTTTGCCTCCCGAAGCACCATTGTTCCAAGAAGGAAGAGTTTTTTAACATTAAGCTCTTTAGCAATTTGTTTATATTTACAAATCAAGCCAATTGTTTGTTCTGCTGCTTTATATGTGATAAGGTTATCTTTGAATCCTTCGCCTAATTTTGTTACTTCTGCAAAATCTAAAGGCTCTATCCATTGTTCTTTACTGTAGGAGGTTACAAACATTAAGACCGATTGAGACCCTACGTCGATAATTCCTATTCTCATTTAAAAAAATGGATGTTAGTATACCTGAATGCCTACAGATAGATTAAGATTTGTCCAGGATGTAGGAGGAGGTAGTGTATCAGTTGGAATTGTATAGAAGTTTATTGAGGGAGAAATGACAATTGCAAGTCTTGAGGTTTTAAAGGGATAAAAATCAAAGCCAAAAAGGAAATCCTCTCCTATACAATGTCTTGGAGACGTATCAAAAGATATTTTTTGCGAAAGTATTATATCCACAATATTATCCATAATATACGATTTGTTTAAGACAGGTGTAATCCAGTGATTAACAAGAGAGAAGCCGAATTTTACATAGACATACCTGTATCCAGCTTTAAGAATAGGGCCTATACCAAGGTGTGTATGTATATACGGATAAGTAAGGGTAAGGTTTCCACTCCCATAGTAAGGAATAGGCGTGTTGTAATCAAGGTAAACATTGTAAGAGGTCTGTGAAAAGGAAAAATCAATATTTAAAAGAATATTTAAAAAAGCATTAGGAGAAAACCCAGTTTCACCTCTAAGACCCATAAATATGCCAGGGAAAACACTATCTCTTTTGGCGCTTGCAGTACCATCTCCCCATGAAGTATGGAAGGTGCCAGCTGTATCTTCTTTGTCTATTGTATATCCACCAAAATCAATCTGAGGTAATAAATAGGCATTGAATCCACCTATCAAAAGTGCTATTATTTCCATTTACCAGTCCTTAAATATTCATCAATAGCTACCGCTGATTTTCTTCCTGCTCCCATAGCAAGAATAACAGTAGCTGCTCCTGTTACAATATCACCACCTGCAAAGACACCTTTTTTACTGGTTCTTCCGTATTCATCAGCTTTAATGTTTCCCCATTTGTTTGTTTGTAAGTCCGGTGTTGTTGATGTTACTAAAGGATTTGCCTTTTGGCCAATAGCAACAACAACAGTATCTACATTGAACAAGTATTCACTACCTTTAATAGGAACAGGCCTTCTTCTTCCTGAATCATCTGGTTCTCCAAGCTCCATTTTTATAAGTTTTATCGCTTTTACACGTCCATTTTCATCGCCTATATATTCTATAGGATTTACAAGCAGGTCAAAAATCACTCCTTCTTCCTCAGCATTTTCAATTTCCTCTAAACGTGCAGGCATTTCCTTCCTGGACCTTCTATAGATTATATGCGCTTCCTCCGCTCCAAGTCGTAACGAACTTCGTACAGCATCCATAGCGACATTCCCAGCCCCAATTACTGCTACTTTTTTACCCACTTTTATTGGTGTATCATACTCAGGGAAGAGGTAAGCCTTCATAAGGTTAATTCTTGTTAAAAATTCGTTTGCAGAATAGATACCAATGAGATTTTCTCCTGGAATTTTCATAAAAGCAGGAAGCCCTGCACCAAGACCGAGAAAAACAGCATCAAAATCTTCCAATAGCTCGTTGACTGTTAAAATTTTACCTATAACATGATTTAGTCTTATTTCAACGCCAATTGCTTTTAGATTCTCTATTTCTTGTTCTACAACTTTTTTGGGTAATCTAAACTCTGGAATACCATAAATGAGAACTCCACCTGGTTTATGTAGAGCTTCAAAAATAACAACCTTATGTCCTTTTTGAGCAAGTTCACTGGCAACAGTTAGGCCAGCAGGCCCTGAGCCAACAACTGCTACCTTTTTTCCTGTAGAGGGCTGTAGTTTTATTTCTGGTTTCTTGCCTTGCCCTACTTCAAAATCTGCAACAAATCTTTCAAGTCTTCCAATGGCAACAGGCTCAAACCTTTTGCCCATAATACATACCTCTTCGCATTGTTCTTCTTGAGGACATACTCTTCCACAAATACCAGGTAAGAGGTTTGTTATACGAATTACAGATAATGCCCCTTCGTAGTCTTTCTCCTGGATTTTTTTAATGAACCCTTTTATGTTTATTTCTACAGGACAACCCTTAATACAGGTCGGATCAGGACATTGGATACATCTTTCTGCCTCTTCAATAGCTTTCTCTTCACTAAATCCAAGAGCAACCTCATTATAATTTTTTATCCTTCCTTTTGGGTTTTGTTTTGGCATTTCCACTCTTGTTTTGCGAATTTTTTTTGCCATACTACCTCCTCTCTCCGATCATATGTTTATATTGTTCTAAAGAGATTCTTTCCTCATCAAGATATGATTTTAAACGTTTCATCAGTAAATCAAAATTTACCTTATGTGCATCAAATTCAGGTCCGTCAACACATGCGTACTTGGTAATACCATCAACTTCTACCCTGCAAACTCCACACATTCCTGTTCCATCAATCATTATAGCATTAAGACTGCACAACGTGGGAATTTTGTATTTTAATGTTAGTTCGCTTATTACCTTCATCATAATTGCAGGTCCAACAGCAATGACTTCATCTATTTTCCTGTTGTTTATATGTTCTAAAAGTTCATCACTCACAAATCCTTTTCTGCCATATGAGCCATCATCCGTTGTTATATATACGCCATCAGCAAAGGATTTAAATTCTTTTTCCATTATTACCAATTCTTTATTTCTTGCTCCTATTATAACATACACATTGTTCCCTTCTTCTTTATATGCCTTAGCTATTGGATAAATCTCAGCTGCCCCAACTCCTCCAGCAATACAATAAATATTTCCTTTTTTCTCAATAGGAGTAGGATTACCAAGAGGCCCGGAAACATCTAAAATATAATCTCCTTCTTTAAAACTTCCAAACTCATATGTGGTTTTCCCTATTTTCTGGACATAGATTGTGATTGTTCCTTTTTCTATATCTGAGTCAGCTATTGTTATAGGAATACGCTCTCCTTTTTCATGTAGACGTAGAATTATGAACTGTCCTGGCTTTCTCTTTCTTGCTATAAGAGGAGCCTCTATTACAAATTTATTTACTGCTTCGTTCATCTTTTCTTTCTTGACTATCCTGTACATGCAACCTCCTGATTTTGAGAAATTATACACATAATTTTTATAAAGTCAACCGTATTGAACTTAAAATAATTCATTTTATAAGGTAGTAGAGTCTTATAGCTTCCAGGCCTATTTCATTGTAAATGTTCTTTTTATAGATGCTTAAGAGTAGCTCTTTGTCCATAAGTGTTGGGATAAGGAGAAGTTTATCAAGGGTTTGTATCTCTTTTATAAAATCGTCCTTTTCGTACGTTCCATTTTTATATCTGTAAAGTTTGAGATAAAAGTCCTTTAGTAAGTTTTCTTTTGAGGATTTCAAATCGTTATTCTCTATTGCCTTAAGATAGGCGATTAGATTTAAAATGATTGGTTCATGCTCATTCTTTAACTCTCTCCATTGATTATATTTTTTATAGCCCCCTAAGATTGCATAGTATCTTATTATTCTCCAATTGTCATTGATATATCTTAACCATATATTTTCATCAAGAGTGTCCTTTCGAAATAAGATAGAATACAGAGCTTTTTCAATAACTTCCCATGCACTATCTTCTAAAAGTCTTATAAGAATATGTCTTGATGTGGTGTCTTTAAAAAATCCAAGAGAAGATGCTACTGCTTTTCTAACCTCAAATTCACTATCATTAGAAAGAGTATTAAGTGTCTTAATAATATTTTGATTATCAAATCTTTTAAAGGCAACTCCTAATGCCCATGCTTGCGTTTGTCTTATCCTTACATCTTCAAATTCTTTATTGCATAGATAGTCTATCCCTTCTTTATTTCCAATAATACCCGTTGCGTATATAGCAGCCTTTAAAATTCTAAGCTCAGTAGTTTTTAAAAAAGGGAAAATATAGGGATAAATACTGGTATCTCCTTTTGATGCTAATGCAAGGATAGAAAGAACTACAACTTCTGCACAACTATCCTTTAGTGTCTTTATAAGCAGGTTTTTGCTATCCTCTGTTTCAAGATATCCTATTTGCTTGACCACATTCATTCTTACATTACAGGAAGGATCGTTTATCATTGTTGAAAGGATCTTAATAGATGATGGATCGTTTAGCCGTGCAAGGAGAAGTGCAGTTTCCTCTCTTAAGTTTTGATCATTTGTTTTTAATAGCTTCTTTAAAAGTTTTAATAGCTTTTTTTTGTATTTTTTATCAATATCTTTTATTGAAGAGATTAGAAGTTTTTTATAGAAATTTGACTTTTCTTTTTTTAAAAGAAGGTAGGCTTCATTGCCTGCATTTTTTGTTCCGATTTTTTTTAGAGCCAGGCAAACTTCCTTCCTAACTTTTTTATCATCTATTTGTTTATAGATATTTATAAGATATTTTGTGCCCCTTTCCTCTTTTATTTCTCCTATTGCCCAGGCTATAGCATATTTTACACTTAATTCATTACTTTTTATAAGATTAAGACTATCAAGAAGTGCTTTTTCTTTTAGCATTCCTAAGGCCCATACAGCATGATAAATAACAAGAGATGATGTGTCTTTTAACATCCTGATTAGATAGGGGGAAAATTTTCTGTTCGAAAGTTCACCAAGCCCTTCGCAGGCCTCAGCTCTAACAATATCCATTTGATCATTTAAGCCATTAATAAGATATCCACTAATTTCATCTTTATGGAAAGAGTGGGCTAATGTATCAAGAGCCCCTGCTCGTATATAGGGATCTGCATTATTGATATTTATTAAAGCTCTTTGATATGCATCCTCGCTAACCATTAAAAAAAGTATAAAAATCATTTTACCTCCTTATGTAATTATATGTAATTTTTTTCTCAAGTCAAGTAAAAGATTTTGAAATGACAATAGTTTATTGAGCTGACTTACTTTTATAGATTTTCTGTTGCTTGACAATGCATAGAATATCTATACACTTATTTAAAAATAAACATAGGAGTAAAAAATGAAAAGATATATAGCAGGTTTTTTGTTTGTATTGTTTACTTTAGTAAATGCTCAAACTAAAGCAAAGACCTTGGGCCCGTTTACGAATGTATGGGATATAAGGCTTTCAGAAAACGGACTTTTCTACACTTTTAAGTTTGAATATAAGAAAGATATGTTTGCTCAAATAAACGATAAAGTTTTAGGACCTTACTATAATTTAACCTCCCCTGTTTTAAGCCCTGGTGGTAATAGTTATGGATTTGTTTATGAACAGTATAGAGAGAGATTTGTTTTAGTTAATAATAAGAGCTATGGTCCTTTTTACGATAGTAATAACCCAACCTTTTCTTATGACGGTACGCATTTTGCATTTGTATATAAAGAAAATAAAAGTGAATATGTGAATATTGATGGAGATGCGATTTACGGTCCTCAGTACGATGCAGGGGATGTTATTTTTTCAGATAATGGAGAACATTTTACATATGCATACTGCACTGAACAGGAATGTTTTATAAAGGTTGACACAGCTGTTTTTGGTCCGTATGATGAGATTAAATCTCCGAATATATCCAGAAAAGGGTTTCATTATGGATTTTCCTATAAAAAAGACAAGTTATGGTATACTGTTGTGGATGGGAAGATTCTTGGTCCATTTGATTACGCATGGGAGGTATACTTCTCAGAGGATGGAAAACACTATTTATTTGCTTTTGGTACTTATGGAAACGTATGGAAGATATACGTACAGAAGGATGGCAATATAGTAGGACCTTATGATAATGTTAGTTGGATGGATATTGATTCAAAAGGTAAACATATTACATTCAAATTTGAGAAAGCTCAAGAGCAATATTTTAAGTCTGATAAAAAAGAATTTGGACCCTATGAATATATTGATGATCCTATGTTATCACAGAAAGGTTATCACTATGCATTTAACTATATGGTGGATGGCAGGTGGTATGCTCAAATAGATAGAAAAAGGCTTGGTGCTTTTGATACGATTAGATGGGTTAATCTTTCAAACAACGGGAAGTCTTATTCCTTTGCTTTTAAAAAGAACGAAGAATGGTATGTACAGATAGGTAAAAAAGTTTTAGGCCCTTTTGAAAATGCATGGACTGCGACGCTTTCATATGATGGGAAAAGTTTTGCTTTTGTGTTTATGAAGGATGGAAACTACTATGCTCATATTAACAATGAGGTTTTTGGTCCATTTGAAGATTTAACATGGATTAGATTATCTTCAGATGGGAAACACTATGCATATATGTATAAGAAAAATGGAATGTGGTTTGTTAGGGTAAAATAAAGAACAGCAGGTTTTTTACAAATAAGTAGGTTTTAACTTTTTTTAAGAGTAGGGGAGGGATTACGTGTTTTCATCTTTTACTGTGTAGCCTTCGTTTTCAATGGCTTTGATAATGTCAGTTTTTTCTGTTTTTTCGTCTGCATCAACAAAAACTGTTTTTTTATCTATATCTATTTCTATATTGTTTATACCCTTTATAGTAGAAAGCGCTTTCTCTATTCTTAGTTTACAATGTTTACATGTTATATCGGGTACGTGTAGTTTAAATTTCATGTCTACATCTTGTTTTTTCATTTTATTTACTGTTTTTATAAAAATTGCCCTTAAAATTAAAACACCAATTAGGATTGCAGATATATGGGAAAGTATAGATGTTTCTTTGTTATGCATATGTAAAGTGAAAGTATTCAGTTTAATGTTAAAGCTGTCAAGAATGATTCCTCCCAGAGTACCAAATAGCAGGATACTTAAAATATACAATAAAAAGGTTTTTTTCCCAAGTTTTCCCAATACAAAGGAAAGGGTTGCAGTATTTGTAGCAGGTCCAGCAAAAAGGAATAAAAAAGCCGCCCCTAAAGAGAAGCCTTTTTGTATTAGAGCTGCTGCAATCGGGATAGAGCCTGTTGCACAGATGTAGAGGGGGATACTAATAATAAGTATAATAGGGTAGGAGAAGATTCCAAGATCTTTCATAAGATACAAATTAGAAGGTAAAATAGTTGTTATTATTCCACCTACAATAATTCCTATAATAATCCATTTGCCACTGGATTCAACTAAATCAAAGAATGCATAAGTAAAAATTTTTGAAATTATTTGTCCGGGTTTAATTTTCTTTTTATAGGCTGTTGACGCTTCTTTTACTGGTTCTTTTTTATAATCTTTCGTAATAAACATATAGAATGAACCTGTACTGATACCAGTAATAAAAGCAATAAGAGGTCTAAGAAGAGCAAAAATCGGACCTAACAAAGAGTAAGTTGCAAAGATACTCTCTATTCCAGTTGTTGGAGTGGATATGATGAAAGAGAGTATAGCACTTTTTTTAACACCGTTCTTTTCTAAATGTGCAGCGAGAGGAATAACTCCACAAGAGCAAATTGGTAGGGGGACACCGATTAGACTCGCTTTAATAGGACCAGTTTTCCCCCTTAATATATTAGACAATTTTTGTTCAGGAATAAGGATGTGTAAAATGCCTGCCAGTATATATCCAAAGAGAAGGTAAGGAGCCATTGAGCTTAAAAGGATATAGATATTTTTAATCGTTAAAAAAATCACAATATTCTATTTAAAAAAAGGGGCTTTAAGCCCCTTTTTAAGCTATTTGTTTTGTAAGTAATTATGAACTCCTTCTGCTGCACGTCTACCATCAGCTACAGCTGAAACAATATCATTTTGTTTATTTGCCATATCTCCGCCAAAGAAAAGTCCTTTAATTGAACACATTAAATTTTTGTCCACAACAGGCTTTCCTTTTTCAATCTTAAGGCTTTCTCCAAATTCCTGCTCGAGGTATGTAAGATCTGGTCCCTGTCCAATTGCTTCAATTATAATATCAACTTCAAGTGTTCTAACATCATTCATTCGCGGTACGGGTTTAGGTCTTTTTCCTTTTTCTGAAAAGTCCATATCAGTAGGTACATATTTAACAGCTTTTATTTTGCCTTTTTCCCTTATAACTTCAATCGGAAGTGTTTGTATCATAAATTCTATGCCTTCTTCCTTTGCTTCTTTTCTCTCAAGTTCGTCAGCTGGCATATCAACTTCTCTCCGTCTATATGATAGATATACATCTGCACCGAGTCTTCTTGAAGTTCTTATTGCATCCATAGCAACATTACCACCGCCAACAACAAGTACTTTCTTGCCTTTCAGATCAATCTTTTTTCCTGTATTTACATCGTAAAGAAAACTAATAGCCTGCAGGGTATCCTTTCCTTCTTCGCCAGGTATTCCCATAGTATATGGTTTTGTATTACCTGTTGCAACAAAAACAGCACTGTATTTCTTTAAGAGTTCTTTAAATGTTTTTTTCTTACCTATTTGAGTCCCTGTATGGATTTTAACGCCAGTAGAGGTAATGAACTTGATTTCCTTTTCAATTACCTTTCTTGGTAATCTATAGGAAGGAATCCCGAGTAGCATCATTCCTCCGGGCTTTTCATACTTTTCAAAAACATCAATCTTGTAGCCTTTTAATCTGAGGTAAAAGGCAAAGCTCAATCCTGCAGGGCCTGCGCCAACTACAGCAACACGCTCTTTCTTTTCTTTTATAGTAGTGTCAATTATCTTTTTATAGTCTTCTATTGTTCTTGTTGCGAATTCCTTCTCCCACTGGATAGCTACGGGCTCGCCTATAATACCTACAGGACAAACATTTTCGCAGAAATGTGTACATACTGTTCCACAAATTTCAGAAAGTGGATTGTTTTTAAACATTATGCGAACAGCTTCTTCGTTATTACCTTCTCTTATTGCTTTTAGATAATCAGGAATATGCATATGTGTTGCACAGGCATCTACACACAGACCACATCCGAGACAACGTTGAGCTTCTTCTTTTGCAATTGGTTCTGTGTAGCCTACAAAGACTTCCATAAAAGATTTTACACGTTTTTCTGGTGGAATTTCTTCCATTTTTCCTCTCTCAGGTGGAATAAGACTAAATTCAGGGGCCTTTTGCCATCCTTCTCTTTCTTTCTCTTTCACATTCGGGTCAATTATAAAGGTATCAATATCTTCTGACAGATGTCTGTAATCTCTGCTAAGCCATAATGAGCCTGTTGGACAGATGTCTACACATAAACCACAGTAACAGCACCTTCCATGGTCAACAACCGGACGCAGGTTTGTAGTACCTTCTTTTACTTCCACATCCATTTCTTTCATTGTAATTGCTTGATTCATACATATTTTTTCACATGAACCACACCCTATACATTTATCTATCATGTTAGTATGGATACCTCTATAGCGTTCTGAAGGGATTTTATCCTCTTTAGGGTACCTTATTGTGTGTGGTTTTTTAAAAAGAAATTTCCAACCTGATAAAGGCTTTAAAATATCATTCCATGCCATAATCACCTCACCTGTCAATATCTGGAGGACAGATATCCAGAGAAAACATTATAGGAGAAATGTCAGCGATTCTCTGTCCTTTTAGGAGTTTTTCTAATAGCATTATACCGTGAGTCATACTCGGTCCTCTAACATGGATTCTTCTGGGTTTTTCACTCCCATCAGAAACAACATAGTATCCGTATTCTCCTTTTGTTGATTCGACCTTGACATAAACATCTCCTTTTTCTACCTTCCAGTTTAAAGGCATGGGATACCTGTTCCATACCTCACCAGAAGGTAATTTATCTATTAGCTGTTCAAGGATTTTAATATCTTCTTCAAATTCTCTTCTTCTTACCATAACTCGACTGTAAAAATCTCCTTCGTTTTCCGTTATTACGTTAAAGTTAATATCAGGATATGCCAGGTAAGGAGTATCCTTTCTAATATCATAGGCAATACCAGAAGCTCTCAGGTTGGGGCCGGTAACACTGTATTCGATTGCCATGTCTTTATTAATTACTCCGACGCCTTTAGTCCTTTTTTTAAATAGAGCTGCATCAAAGAAGATTCCATCGTACTCTTTAATTCTCTTTTTAAGTGTTTGTAAAAGAGAGTAGAGTTTTTTTGTAAAATCTTTGGGTAGATCTCTTCTTACCCCGCCAGGTTGCATGTATATGTGGTAAATACGTGCACCTGTTAGTTCTTCAAATAAATCAAGTATATAATCTCTGTCTCCAAAAGACCAGTTTGGCAGTGTATATAAACCCAATGTAGCAGCTGTACCGCCAAAATAGAAAAGATAGGCAGCAAGACGTGCCATTTCAAGTACTATTGTTCTTATATATTTTGCTCTTTCAGGAACCTCAATGCCTGTAAGCGTTTCAATTGCCATTGAATAGAGGGCTTCATTCACATCTGGTTCAGGTACACATATTCTACATACTAAAGGAACGTTTTGAAGATACATTCTTTGTTCCATTAGCTTTTCAAAAGCTCTATGTAAGTATCCAGGATTTGCTTGAGCCTTGATAATTTCATCTCCAACTGCATTTAGAATCACACCAAAGTTCCCAGTGATACCCGGATGCTGCGGACCAATAAAATATTCAAAAAAATCTATACTTTTCTCTTCAGTCATATTTTTTCCACCTTGGTTTAAAGATTTCTTCTGTTCTGTCTTCTGTTTCATACATATCCTTTACATATTCTCTGGTATTAAAGTCTCTACGCATAGGTGGAATTTCATTCCAGTCTTCAAGTATAAAGGGGATAAGGCGTTTATTTCCTTTAAAATCAACACCAAACATCTCTTTTACTTCTCTTTCATAGGTTTGTGCAACTATATATATATCAGATACTGTTTCTACAATGGGAGCGTCTCTATCAATATCTATTTTTACCTTTAAGTGTAGCTTTTCTTCTCTATGCCAGAGGTGGTAAACAAGTTGAAATGTCTTCTCCTCAATCCAGTCTATGCAGGTTAATGTAGTAAATTGGAGAAATCCTTCTTTTTTAAGATCAAGTAGAGTCTTTCTAATTTTTTCTTTGTCAACCTTAAGACTCGCCTGATAAAGCTTTTCCTTATGTATATTAAGACCTGTGATGTTTTTTAGCCTCGTAATAAAATCACTCATAATTAACACTCCATTTTTTTACATCAAATAGCTTTGCCTGGTTTTTCTTATACCAGTCATAGTTTTCAATGTATTTTTTCCAACCCTCATATTTTCCGCTTGATATACCTTTTCTTAGTTCAATAAAAGCATCCATAATTGCTTCAGGTCTTGGCATACAACCAGCAATATAAAGATCAACAGGAAGATATAATTCAAGTTTTTTTATGGTTGCGTAAGAGTCCCAGTACATACCTCCATTGACAGTACAGGCTCCAAATCCTACTACCCATTTTGGAGAGTGCATCTGTTCATAGGTCCTTATTACTCTTTTAAGAGTTTTTACGGCAAGGTATCCAGTAATGAGAAGAATATCAGCCTGTCTGGGGGTTGCCATGGGTATAATCCCAAATCTTTCCATGTCATATCTGGATGTCATCACAGGCGGCATTTCAATAGCACCGCAACCTGTACAATAATGTAACATCCAGAGAGATTTTCCTCTAAATTTATTAAGTATGCTCATTTTATCACCACCATTGTATAGATTATTCCTATTACAGCCAGGATAAGGGGAACTCCCCAATAGAATTTCAATGCCTGGCCAATTCTAAATCTTGGAAGTACTCCATTAATAATTAAAGACAGAATAAATACTGAGAAAGTAGCCGGGATAAAGAACCATACAGGACCGCCACCTAAAAAGATATCAACAAATAGAGCAGTTTCAATATATATATGAAGCGCATGATTAATAACCATCATACCCAGATATTTCCCTCCGTATTCAACCATTGGACCTGATGCAATTTCATGAGGGGCAATAACCTGATCAAAGGGCTTTTCTCCTAACATCCCTTGTAGACAAATATCAGCAACAATTGCAGAGATTGGCAGAGCAAAAGTTAACCAGTTAAAACCATGGAATTTTAATAAAGACCACTCTCCTGCCTGAGATTGAACAATCTGAGCAATTGATGTTGTATGAGTATAAAGCACCACTGAAAAAAGAGCAAGAACAAATGGAACCTCATATGCAAGCATCAATGTTAAACCCCTTGCCATTCCAATAGAACCGTTCGGATTAGAGCCTTCTCCAACTCCAAGAGCCATCCCTAAGGGAGCAATAACTACAAGATACATAACAAGAATTATGTCTCCATGGAAACTTAAGAGGGGAGCAGCACTTCCAAAGGGGATGAAAAGAAGAGTTACCATTGAGCCGGCAAGCCCCATAATAGGGCCAAGACTGAAGAAAACACCATGTGACGAGACTGTTTTTTTTGCCAAAAGTTTAATTGTATCTATATATTGTTGGTAGAAAGGAGGGCCATACCTGCGTTGCAGCCTTGCAATAATTTTTCTTCCAATTCCAATATATAAAAGTCCTAAGAGTATCGCTACAATCGGTGCAAGTGCAGCATATAAAATGTTTATATTCATCTTAATCCTCCTATTAGAAAACTTATAACAAAAGTGAGTGTTACAAGTATAATTGCCCATACATAGCCATTAACATTTCCGTGATATAGAAGTTTCCTTGCCACGTCAAACATCCATTCAAAAATCCCTAAAATATTATCGTAGAGTTTTTTTACACTGAGCTTTATGAGCAAACCGAATTCTCTTTCTAAGAACCTATAAAAGTGACTACTATAGGTTAAAAGGTCAGTATTATGCATTACTTCTCCTGCGGTAAAGGTGTTTTTATCATTAACCCATTTAGCTTTAGGAAAGAGTATAAGATACAAAATAAATATAATACCAAAAATAGAGATGAATATGCTGGAAGATAGAAGGCCATTAAAGCCACCAAGGGAAGTTGATATTGTTGTAAAGGTAGAGGCAATACTTTTCATCCCCAAACTCATTAGTATATTATTTATCCATTCTAAAGGAACTCCGGGAAAGAATCCAAACATAACAAGGAAAAGGGATAGAATTAATGAGGGAATAAGAAATGGTAATGGAGCTTCTTTTGTATTTTTTAATGAGGTTTTTAAAGGTCCAAGAAAAATATTGTGTATAAGTCTGTATGCATAAAGAAATGCAGCAGTAGATGCAGCAAAAACAACAGCTGTTAGTAAGAAAAGCTTTTTTTCAAATAGAGCAGAATAGATGAGATACTTAGAAGCAAATCCCATTGTTGGAGGGACACCTGCCAGTGCAATAATTCCGACAAGCAGCGTTAAAAATGAAACAGGCATCTTTTTTATAAGTCCGCCCATCTCTGAAAGTTTTGTTGTATTTAATCTGAAAATTATCCCTGCAACTACAATGAAAAGCATTGTTTTAAAGATTGTGTGTGTTAGGGTATGATATAAAGCTCCGGCCCATCCGAGAGAACTCATAATGCCGAATCCTACAAGAATATAGCCAAGTTGAGAAATACTGGAATAGGCAAGGAGTTTCTTTACATCTTCGCTTAAAAGTGCGTATACTGCGCCTATAAAAGCAGTAATCGCTCCAATCCAGGCAATGATATATCCGGTAACAGGAACATCAAAAACCTTACCCCAGGCTGATAGTCCATATATACCCCATGTAAACCAGAAGAAAATAAGTCCGTATATTCCTAATTTTGAAAGAACTCCTGAGAGAAAAGCGGTATAAACATCTTCCGATTCTTTATAAGTATCTGGTGCCCAGATGTGAACAGGCATTGCAGCCATCTTAATAAGAAAAGGTAAGGATAAAAGGAAAAGAGTAGCATAGCTCCCTTTTAGTATTTCAACAGAAATTCTGAAATCTTTTGAAAGCCAGAACACATAGAAAATACCTAAGAGTAGAGAAAGCCCACCAATAATCCCCATAAGGATATATACAAGACCAGCTTTAATAGCTCTCTTTTTATAGATGACAAGAAGATAAGAAAATAGAGTCATAAGTTCAAAAAAGAAGAAAAAGGATAGTAGGTCTTGTGAAGATATAGTACCAATTACAGAAGCGAGTATTAGATAAAAGAAAAAATAGTAATGAGCTTTTGGTTTAGTGCTTACTGTAGCCATAATTACCAGAGGAAACATTCCTGAAAATAGCATTAGAAAGAAACGAGATAATGTAGAAAGATTAAATATAAAAGTGTAGTCCCCGGTTGTAAAGCTTATAGGTAAAATATGGAATGCTGGATAGAAACATACAAAGGCAATTCCAATGGAAAGAAGTAAAGCAGTAATACTTCCTGAGAGTCTGTTAAATTTTGTAACTATCGCTGTAATTATACCAGCTCCAACAATAACGAGGATTAAATGCCCAATGGTAAAATTCATTTGACCTCCTTAATATAAAGACTCCTCATAAAAAGGCTCTTAGCAGCCTTATCAGTATACTGTTTCTTTATGTGGAAGGGTATAATACTCATTCCCAGGATGAGAATAATTAGAATGAATCCGGTTGCAAGACTTGCAGTAGAAAACGAATGTTTTTTCTCATGCCCTGGAGAGTAGAATATATATATAAGCCTGAAGAGATAAAATGCCTCTATGAGACTTGCAACTATTATAATTATTGCAGGGATAAAATAATTGTGTTGAAATGTTGCCTTAAGAAGGAACAGTTTAGCGTAAAAGCCGGAAAAGGGTGGAAGGCCTGCTAAGGTTAGTATTCCTATTGTGAATAGTATTCCTAATATAGGGGATTTTCTTCCAATTCCTTTCATCTTTTCAATCTCTGTAGTAGATAATGCAACAAATATCCCTCCTATCAGGATAAAAATAAGCATTTTTACAAGTGCATGGTTTAAAAGCATGAAAATCCCTGCAGAATATCCGTCCGCTCTTTTTAATAAAAACGCAAATACAATAAATCCAATTTGTCCTAAGCTACTGTAAGCAAAAAGACGTTTTATATCCTTCTGGAAAAGGGCAGCGCCCTCAGCAATTAAACTACCAACGAGTACAAGATATATTAAGGCTTCGTAATACGGTATTCCGTTGAATACAGTAATAAATATTCTTATGAAGGCATAGATGCCAACCTTGGAAATTGCACCTGCAAAAACAGAGCTTATACTGTCAGGCGCAGCTTGATATACATCAGGCACCCACCAATTAAATGGGAATATTTCTGCTTCAATTCCAAGTCCCACAATAAACATAATTGCACTAAAAAGTATAACAGGATTGTTAAGATGTGAAGCACTGTATTGTGCGAGTCGTGCGATATTAAGGCTCCCTGCCTGTGTGTACAGAAGTATTACTCCCAGAAGAAAGAACAATGAGCCAATTGAGCCTATAAATAGATATTTAAGTCCTGCTTCTTCTCCTGTACCATTTCTTTTATATGCTGAAAGAATATATGCAGCAATTGAAGTGATTTCTAAAAAAACAAACATATTGAACATGTCGCCAGTAAGAGAAATTCCTGTCCCTCCTAAAAGCAGTAATATAAGAGCAATATTGAATTTGTCTTCAGGTTCAGAGGGATATATAAAGAGATTGTAAAAGGAAGAGATGAGTACTCCTAAGGAGAGCAGGACAACGATTATACATCCTAATAGAGTAACCTCAAGATTTATTCCAAATGGAGGTTTAAACCCAGCAATACTTACAGAAAGTATGCCAGTATATGTTACATGATAAAATAGCAATATTGCACTGACAAGTGAGAAGGAGGAGGTAATAAAAACAATGTATCTTGATAAAACTTTGAGTCTTACAGCACTTAAAAGTGGTATAAGAAATGCTCCAATAAGAGGAACAGCAATCAAAAGAACAGGATTTACCATTTTAGCTCCTTATTTTTAGAAAGATTCAATGATCCTCTTTTTTTATAGTAGCTAACAACCATTGATAGAGCAAGTGCAGTAACTGCAACCCCTATAACAATAGCTGTTAAGACCAGCGCTTGTGGAAGGGGATCTACGACCTGTCTGTTATTTATAAGCTCTTTAGTTGAGAGTATAGGTGCTGTTTTTCCTTTCACATAACCAAATGCAATAATAATAATATTTACGCCTGTTTCCATGAACCCAAGACCAATTATCATTTTTATTAAATTCCTATTTACAAGAAGTATATAAAGGCCTATTAGAAAAAGACCACCTCCAGCTATATAATATATCATACGTCCTCCATCGTATCTTTAACAAGTCCAGAAAGTTCAGCTCCGACTTTAAGTCCTATCACTATATAGAGAATAGGAATGATGCCTGCGCTTACTAATTCTCCTGTTTTACCTGCACCAAGAAAATTGAAAAGGAAACTACCGCCAACTATAAGACCTATGAGTCCGACAATAACAAAGAGTGTTCCCATACTTCCTTCTATTACTTTAAATAAACTATGTGGAGCTTTGTAGTCTCTACAGCAGAGGTATATGAGTAGAACACCCGTTGCTATAATTACGCCTCCTGGGAAGCCTCCTCCAGGGGTCAGATGGCCATGAACGAAGATATATACTCCTAAAAGTAGTATGAATGGAAATATAATACCTGTTCCTCTTTTTACAATAAGCGATGGCTCACATGTATATTCTTTTTTCTTTAATCCAAAGAAGAAGACAGATAAACCAGTTGCTGCAAGAAATAGTACAGTTACTTCTCCCAGTGTATCAAATCCTCTATATAGAACAACAATATCCGTAACAATGTTTGTAGCTCCTGCGTGAGGGTCATTTTTATCAATTGCATTTTCAACATAGTACTTACTTACCTCTGACAATCCTTTACCAAAAGGAATATGAGATAGAGTATAGAAGAGCCCTAATCCTAATGTACCAACAACAATCAAAGCAAATATGTGCCTCATTCTTCCTCCTTTCTGGTAGTACGCATAATTGCTACGACAAAGATAAAGGTTGTAAGACCAACAACTATTGATGCTTGAGTTATTGCAACATCAGGAGCCTGTAGGAAAAAGAATAGAACAACAGTAATTAAATCAACTACAGCTGTAACAATAACAGCAACTATCAAATCTTTAATAAAAATAACACTTATTGCACTGGCAAACATGACAAGTACAAGAGGAATGAGAATGTAGTCAATCATTTTGCCTCCTTGTAAATGTGTTCTTCTTCACATTTGTCTACAACAGATTTACCACAAAGAGGTACTTTGCTCCTGTATGCACTTCTACCTATTGCATGAGAAGATACCGGGTTGGTAAGAAGAATAAACAGTATAAGAATCACAATTTTTCCGAGCCATCCGGGTTCTAAAAGACCTATTCCAAAAAGCGCAGAGATTGCCCCAAGGGTAGTAGATTTTGTACCAGCCTGGAGCCTGTTGTAAACATCCGGAAATCTCAATATTCCAAGGGGCCCTAAAAAGAGAAATAGAGAGCCAATGATTAGAAAGAAATAGCCTGCATATACTCTTATAACATTAAGAATAATCATATCATCCTCCTTTCCAGACATCTTGCAATAATGAGTACAGTAATAAAGGCCAAAAGACCAAATACAAGAGCTACGTCAAGATATATAAACCTTTTGAAAAGATGAGCAAATAGAGCAATGATAACTGTAGCAACTGTAGTCATGCTGTCAATGGCAACAACTCTATCTGCCGGGGTAGGGCCGATTAAGCCTCTTATGAGAGCTAAAATTACCCCGGCAACAGCCACCCATATTGAGATTTGAATAATTGTAGTTCGAAATATTTCATTCATTCTATCTCCTTTAAAGCCCACTCAAAATGAGCGGGTATCATCTTTGTAGCTTTTTCGATGTCTTTTGTTTTTACATAAATCCAGTGAATAAACAGGCGGTCTCCAACGACATCAATTGTTAATGTGCCAGGTGTTAAGGTTATAGAGTTTGCAAGTAAGAATTTCCCTGTGTCCGTTTTTAAAGAGGTTTTTACTTCTACTATCCCTGGTTTAATGGGCATTTTTGGATGAATAACTCTGTAAGCGACGTCAAAATTTGCTTTAATTACCTCCCATAGAAAGAAAGGTATGTATCTTATTATGTAGAGAAGTCTTTTGGGAGAAAAATACCTGAGTCCTTTGCTTGTAAAATTTTCAAAGGTAAAAAGAGCAATGCCCAGGGAAACAATTATTCCCACAAAAATCTCCTCTATTTTTAGTGAAGCTGTCAAAAGAATCCAGACAACAAAATATATGACAGCAGTGAAAAGTATTTTGACTATTTTGTTCATGTGCAATTATATATATAAAGAAAAAAAATTCAAGGGAAAATTTTCCCATTAATGAAGAATATTTTTTAATATTTTAGTTTAGCTTATTTTATTTATTTTAATAGAGGTAATCAAATAATATGGGAGTGCTTACTTCCCACTTGATTAAAATATTGTATTTAAATGTAAGGGTTATGATGTTTATACTTGTTAAGTAGTTATAATTTCTAAATATTAATGTATGAGAAATAGGGTCTTCATAGGGGAGCCGTAACCCTGGGCCACTACCACCGCCTAAAATAATATCTATCCCTTGAATCTTTTGAGCAATTTGTTTTTCTATATCAAAACCTGCATTTGAACAGACAATCACAATATCAGTCTTTTTCTTTAATTCTTCTACCCATTTATATAAATTATCAATGTCTTTTACATAAATGTTATTTAGATTTATTTTTCTTGTTTCTAAAGGAAGTAGGGGAGATGTAAATCCGACGATTCCAATACGAATGCCGTCAATATTTTTTATTATATATGGTTTGATAAAGGAATACCGATGGAGACTGTCCTTATATATATTTGATGATATAATGTTAAGTTTGGAATGAGAAAATTCCTCAAGTACGTCTTTTTTGAAGAATTCTCTTTTGCCAGGAACAAATACATCGTATTTTAATGATTTAAGCATACTTAAGGCATATTTTATATTAATACTTTCTCCTGTAATATATCCCCCGGTTGTGTTTCCTCCATCCACTAAAATGACCTTTCTCATACTTTTCTTTTCTTCCACTATCTTTTTTAATATTTTAAAGCCCCCTGTTACAGGAGGGAAATCCCTGTTTAAAAAGAGAGCACTTCCCTTTACAAATTGTCCTGTTATCCCTGAAGTAAAGACAATGTCAAAGGATACTGTTTTTAAAAAAATAAGTATTACCATTCTCTATACCACTCTGGAGGTTTTTGACTGCCCTTTTGTTTAATTTTTATAAAATATTTTGTATAGTAATGAGCAAGTTTATTAGACAAAAGAGCTACTCCTGCTTCATCGTTGAGCTCTAATGCGTGGTATGACCAATTTGTAGAGGATACAATACTCCATTTTCCATCTACTATTACCATCTTTGCATGTGTTGTAATATCTGGAGTATCAAAATATGTTTTTATCCCATGAACCTTAAGTGTATCAAGGAAACGTTTATTATCCATTGTATTGAATCTGTTAAAAGATGAGCCATCAAGAATAATCTCTACATCAATGCCTCTTTCTTTTGCCGCTATTAGGTCTCGTATTATAATATCATTAGCATTGTATTTATATTGATTCAGGTATATTCGCGCTGAAAGCATTAAAATCTTAATAGATTTCTCTGCCTGAGTTAGTAATTCATGTAGAAAGCTAATATATTCTCTGTTTGGTATGGGATATATTAAGGCACTGTAAAATTTATCTTGAGGAGGAAAGGGCATGGAAGAAACCTCACTACCTTTCTTCTTTTCTTCAACAGACGGTTTTTCTATGGTTCCGTAATAGGCAGGCAGATTTTTCATAGAATGTTTTTTAACCTCAGCCATATATTTTAAGAAATATAAGCCAATATCTTTTGATTTGACCAATACTGATGCTTCATTATTGGATTGAAGTGCAAAAAAACTCCAGTTCATAGAGCCAACCAGGGTATAAATACTGTCAATTACAATTAGCTTGTCATGACTTGTAATAGAAGTTGGATCGTAGACAACCTCTCCTCCTGCCTTTCTTATTTCGTTGCCAAAGAGGCTGTTCTTTAAGGCATTATCCTTATTCCAGTCCGATGCTTCAAGTATTATTCTTACCTTTACCCCTTTTTTTATTGCCTTTCTTAAGGGTTTTAATATATACTCTCCTATATCTTCTTCATAGTCAGGATAAATGCGCGCAGAATACATGAAAATATCCAGTGTCTTTTGCGCACTGTTTATAAGTGATATAAGCTCGGGCAAATAATTTCTATTAACAACAGCTTTTGCAAGTCCTTCTGAGAAGAAAAAAGAACTGTCTATTTTTATAGCAAAGAATATCAAAAGCATCATTATATTATAGCAATAAATAGTGCATTGTCAAGTAAAAATGTTTTAAATTGCACTAAACCATACCTAAAGTTGTATATAATTATTCAATTTTTTTATAGTTGACTTTTTTTTTAATTTGTGTATACTTTTAGGTGATAGAAGTATGGTTTGTTGATTTGAAAAAGGAAATGGTAGATGCATGGGGGAAAACCTTTATTCATGAGCATGTAAATATAAAAAGGGATTCTATCTTTAATGCCCCTGTTGAAGCTATTGTTAGTCCTGCTAATAGCTTTGGTTTTATGGGAGGTGGGCCTGATTTATATATTAAGAGATTTTTTAAAAAAGACATAGAGGCTGAAATTCAAAGAATAATCAAGGAAGAATACAATGGAGAACTTTTGGTAGGTAAGGCAATTTTTCTTAAAACAGAAGATGAAAAAATTAAATACTTAATTTCTGCCCCTACGATGAGATATCCTGGCAGTAAAATATCTGCACATAATGTTTATCTATCAACAAAAGCGGCTTTGCAGCTTGCTAAAGAAAAATATATTCAATCAATTGCGTTTGCAGGTATGGGAACAGGTGTAGGTGGCGTATCCCCTGAAGATGCTGCACGTGCAATGCATAAAGCTTATAAGGAGGTTTTATGATTTTTTTTGTTTTTTCGTTGTATAGTAAAGTTTTATTACCCGGAGATATAGGTGCCTTTAAGGATGTAGGGTTACCTGGTGATGTAAGATTTACAAAAGAAGGTATAGAATTAATAGTTAATGCTATTGAAATGAAAGAACTTAATGAGAGACATCTTCCTTATGTGATATTAGTGGGTGACTTGGAGGATTATTATAAAACAATTATGAATATGAATACGGATAACAATTTTGGACCTTATTATACCTACAGCGAAATGATTGCCATAATGGATAGCTTACATGATAAATATCCAGATTTAATTTCTGATAAGATAGAGCTATCTGCTTCGGACACAAATGTTACCCATGAAGGAAATTTTGTTTATGCCTGGCGAATAACAGCAGCTGAGGACACTACATATCAGGTTCTGTATACAGGCGTTCATCACGCAAGAGAGCCTATAAGTTGTAATGCTGTTGTTGAATGGGCAAGGTATTTACTGGAAAACTACAGTAAAGATGATATGGTTACATATCTTTTAGACAACAGACTGATATATGTTGTACCTATAGTTAATCCTGATGGATATCTATTCAATGAGAGTATTGCTCCCGGGGGCGGAGGTATGTGGAGGAAGAACAGGAGAGTTAACGGAGGAGGTTCAAGAGGCGTTGATAATAACAGAAACTATCCTTATCAATGGGGATATGATGATATTGGTTCATCAAATAATCCCTCGTCTGATACGTATAGGGGGCCTGAACCAGCTTCTGAGCCGGAAAACCAGATGATAATAAATCTTTGCGAAACTCACAACTTTACATTAGCTATGAATTTTCATTCGTATTCTGACCTGGTTTTATATCCGTGGGGGTATGATAGGTTGTACACACCTGATTCATTTGTTTATTTTCACATGGCAGAAGACATGGGCTTTCCTGTAAGGTATACGCCTGAGGTAGGATGGTCTTTGTATACAGTTAATGGTGATAGTGATGACTGGATGTATGGTGATAATGAAAGTAAAAATAAGATATTTGCCTTTACAACAGAACTTGGAGAGGATTTCTGGCAACCCGATAAAATAGATGAGCAGGTAGTAAAAGCAAAAAGCATCAACTGTTATTTACTTAAAGCAGCAGGTCCATATATAGATATCTCCCAAATGTATTACGATTCCTTTATTTCAGGAGAACCTTTGTCTTTTAACATAAAAATAAAGAATCTATTTCCTCAGGATAGTATATATTTAGATAGTATCATTGTTTCCAGTAGATACGGATACATAAGTGGCAGTGCAACTGCCATAGGATGGTTGCTATCTCTTAAGGATACCCTTGTTGAAGTGCTTGGGAATACTGATTCTGATGTTCTTGATGGAACAGTGGATACTTTAATTATTACATTCTACTTTAATTACAATGGATTGAAGTTTATTAGTCATAAAAAACCTGTTGTTATAGGAGAGAGGGAAATTTTATTCTCAGATGGGTTTGAACATGGTCTTGGAAATTGGTCAGGGGACTGGAAAACAATAAATACAGGATATGCGTCTCAACATTCTTTGACAGATTCTCCAGACGGAAATTATGGTGATAATAGGAGCGTAAAAATTACTTCAAAGGCTATAGATGTAGAGAATTATAAAGGGTTAAGCCTTTCGTTCTATGCAAAACAGGATATTGAATACGGCTGGGATTATGCTTCCTTGCAGATAAGTTCAGATATGACAGAATGGAAGAACATTCTTAATCTCAGTGGTGAGGCTACATGGACAAAATATCAGTTTGATTTAGAAGGCTATGATAAATATGTTTACATTCGATTTGTCCTTGATAGTGATGCTAATACTAATGCTGACGGATGTTATATTGACAGTATTGTTCTTACTGGTGTAAAGCCTGATAATTCAGGGATAGAGGAAGCAGGTACGCACAGGAAGAATATTTATAGTATAAATGAGTTTTCATATCTTTCCGAAGAGTTTAGTGTTTTTTCTCTTGATGGAAGAAAGCTTTCTAAAAATATGAGGCTTGCTACAGGCATATACTATATTGTAAATAACAAAACAAAAAAACCAAGAAAGATTTTGATTATAGAGTAAAACTTAATAAGAGCTTTGCCAGATATGTACAGTTAAAGGGTTACTTATTCCTTTTACATAGATGTCTTGCTTGGTTTGGGTTTTGATAAAGTAACTTAAATGGAGAAGTTTTTTATAGGTTTCAGGAGAGATAAGCATCTCACCTGGTTCAGCAAG
>JALVRC010000135.1:0-4278 GCA_027025255.1 Caldifarciminota bacterium | reverse complement strand
AACTTCCTATACTTCCCAATATTACCTTACCTGTTGCTATACCTACACCAATATTAAAATTAGAAAGAATTTTTTCGTATCCCTTATTGTTTTGCATCCATGAACGTATCATACTGATGTTTTTAATCATCTCTTTTCCTGATTTTATAGCTCTAATAGGGTCATCGCCATGTTGATAGGGAGCGCCAAAGATTACCATCATCCCGTCGCCAATAAATTTATCAATCATCCCTTCATATTTGAAAACTACTTCTGTCATTTTGTCAAAGAAATAATTTAATAGACTTAATAGTTTCTTTTCATCTATGGTTTCTGTCATTTTTGTAAAATTCCTAATATCAACAAAAAGAATAGTTGCTTCACGTTTTATTCCCTGCTTATTAGATAAAATGTCTTTTTTAATGGCTTCCTCTATTAATTGAGGTGGTAGATAACGTGAGAGCTGAGCTCTTAAGGTTTCTTCTTTGAATATTTTTTCTTTAAGTTCTATATTTTCTATGGCAATTGAAACCTGTCTTGCAAATTCTTCAAGAAAGTTTAATTCCTCAACAGAAAATGTTTTTCTTTTCAGAGCTTCCTTGTCATCAACATAAATTACACCAAAGACCTGCTCGTATCTATCTTTTATTGGTACGACAAGAAGAGAGTGAAGATTATGCATTACTACACTTTCAAACATATTATAATTGGGATCCATCACAGCATTTGTAATAAGTTTGCCCTTTTTCCTCCTTACTACGTCTTTTATAATCCCTGTACTTATTTCCATTTCTTTAATATCTTGAGTTTGTATACCTCTGGATGCTTTAACGACAAATTTTCCGTTTTCTATGAATACAATAAAGCCTCTTTTTGCAAGCAAGGATTTTACAGCAGTTTCAAGTGTAATATTTAATAGATGTTCAATATCATAGGCACTGCTTATAATTTCACTTACTTTGTAGAGAGTGGAAAGAATTTCTTTATGCCTCAAGACAGTTTGCATCTTTTCAACTAATTGCTTTATGACACTTTCAGCTATACCTGCATTATAGAGCGTTTTTCTAAATTTTTCTACTTCTTCTTCTGTTTTTGAAAATTCCTCAGGTAGTATTGAGAGCTTTAGATCTTCTAAAAAAATAAGCCTGGTTTTCCCTATTAAAATTGTGTCTCCATGCATAAGAACACGTTTTTGAATCTTTTTGTTATTTACAAAGGTTCCATAGGTGCTATTTAAGTCTCTTATCCAGTAACGGTTATTCTCCTTAAAAATTACAGCCTGTTTTCGAGAAATAAATATGTCACTCAAAACTAAATTATTGTCTTTTGCTCTTCCAATAGTTAATTTTGTTCCAATAACAATATTTGAGATATCTTCATCCTGACTCTCAATGTAAAGATAAGCCATATTTTTTATACTTTGTTTTTAATAGATTAAGAAGAGATGTTTTGCATTTTTTGATATATTCATTATATTTTTTTCTATTTCCCAATTTTTTATAAATAAGTGCTTTGATAAAATATACCTCATTAAGTGCTATTAAAAAATGAGGATTATGTCTGGAAAAGTCTTCATAAAGTATTTCTGAGGGAGAAATACTACGTAAGGCAGATCTAAACCAGTGTTTTTTTAGATATAAAAGTGCTTTTACATACCCGTATTCTTTTTGTAATTCAGGATCACTACGTTCTAAATCCTTAATCTTTTCTAAATATTCATTACTGTTGGTTTTTAAAAAAGCGTATGTTTCAAACAGCAACATCTTACTCTCAATATATTCGGGGAAATTTTTAACAAGTGTTTCTAAAATGCCATTGCTTCTTTCTATCTCTCCTGTTAAAAATAATATTCTTGCATATAAAAAGGAGATTTCAAAGCCTGGTTCTTTCATCCTGTTATATTTTTCTTCTATTATAGATAGAGCCTCATTTTTTAACCCTAATATAAGATAACAGTCTGTTATCATCTGTATGTCATTATAATTTATACTTTTTAAAAGAGGTTTTGATATCTTAATGGCTTTTTTGTATTGTTTTTCTTTCATATATATAAATAAAAGCCTTCTTCTTGGATAAATAAGGTTTTTCTCAATTTTTAATGCCTTTTGTAATAGTTGCTTTTCTGAGTTGATTTCTCCAAAATCTTTATAAAAGTGTGATACAAAAATATATATTGCTGACTTAAAATAAGGAGAAACTTTATAATTTTTTAAAATCGTTAGAATTGAATCAGGAGAAATGTCTTTTTTTAATAAAGATGAAAGCTGTACAATAAAACTTTTTTCATTTTTGGAGTAAATTGAATCTAAGGGTTCATTTATAATAGTACCTTTTCTGTCTATAATAATTGTGTCATTACCCTTTAATAGTAACAGGGTATCGTGTTTTAATGTTATCCTGGCAGTTGTCATGTCTCCAGGCAGTATTCTGTACCATTTTGTTAAGATAGGAACAGTATCTTTTGTGTAGTTGTAAAGAGGGAATTCTCCATTTTGAAGAAGAAGATTTTTCCCTAAGGCCATAATAAAAGGTTTGTTTCCGGCAAAATAATTATTTCCAGAAAAAATTAAAATCGTGTCGGGTTGATTCCATTTTAAGTCAGAGGATATTGTTCCAGGATTAAGTATCTTATATATAAGAGTATCTTTATTTGTTATTTTTGTAGTTAAGATTAAGCTTTTGGTCTTGTCATAAGCAGAAAAAACAATAGTTAACGAATTTTCTAAAAAACACTTTACAGATTGAGCTGAGAAGTCTGTGTTTACAGGAAGTTGTATAGAGTATAGTTTTTTACCATTATTTTTAAGCTTAATGAGGTAATAAGAATAGAGATTTTTTTCAACAATAAAAACATCTTCCTTGTTTAGTATATATAACATAACAGAGTCATTGTCATTGGGTATATAGTTCCATAAAATGTTGTTAGAATTATCCAGTGCCTTTAGAATATTTTCTTTGAGTTCAAGAGAAGCTATTTTTTTTGTGAAAATAACATCTTTAAAGTTAAGGAAGAATAAAAACCCGAATATAGCAAGTATGGAGAAAAAGCTAATGATTACTGCTGTTTTCTTTTTGTTTACGGTTGTTTTTGCAGTTTCTTTATAGGATATAGCTTCATAAAACTCTTCTGCAGATTGAAATCTTTTATTTTTGTCTCTTGAAAGTGCTTTTTTTAGGATAGGCTTTATTCTGTTAGGTGTCTTTTTAAGAGAGATTTTTTTATTCAGAACCTTATAGATTGTAGAGGTTATTGTTTCTCCCTTAAACAATGGTTCTCTTGTTAAAATTTCGTATAGGACCAGTCCGATGGAAAATAAATCAGTTCTTTCGTCTACTTTTTTGGTATTTATTTGTTCAGGTGCCATATAGGAAGGAGTCCCCATAAAATGGTGTTCCTTTGTGTCTTTTTCTATCCCAATAACAGAAGAAAGCCCAAAATCCCCTATTTTTACAGTAGAATTCTCATCAATAAATATGTTAGAAGGTTTTATATCTAAATGAAGTACACCTTTACTATGAGCATACGCAATCCCCTGTAGGAGTTGTTTAATAATTTCTATCCCTCTATTTATTGTTATGCTTCCGTTCTTGATTAATGTATCTAATGTTACTCCCATGACGTATTCCATGATGATATATAGAGTCCCTTGTTCTGAAAAGGCATCATGAACTGTAACAATGTTGGGATGATTTAGTTGTGCAGAAAGTAAAGCCTCTTTTAAAAAGATATCGCTGTTCTTTATCTTTACCTTTATTTCTTTAATTGCTACTTTCCTTTTAAGTCTTTCATCGTATCCTAAGTAAACTTTTGCCATACCACCTTCTCCAATAAGGGATATCTTTCTATATCTATTGCCAAGAAGGTGTTTGTGTTTTTGTTTATTTTCACCCTTTAATTTAGATTCTATAAATTCAAAAGACAGGTCTTTCTTATTTGAAAGAATATCAATTAGAATTGCCCGCCAGTTTTCATTGTCAATTAGCTCAAAAGATTTATTATTTATTTTTCCTTCAAGTATGTCATTGATAGGGAGGCCTTTGTTAGGTTTTAATCCAGTTATGATTTCAGTCGTTAATATAGCCCAGCTATAAATAAGAGACTTACTATCAGGAGGGGCTCCCTTAATTACAGAGGGGGGGTTATATTCAAAATTAAAGAAAGGAATACCCGTAATATCAGAGGAAAGTCTACGTGGTATGAGAAGAAAATAAGGATTAGATATAATTATATTTTTATTTTTATCAACAATTATATCTTCCGGGGAAATACCTGTTAAATTTAAACCAAAAGATAAAGAT
>JALVRC010000134.1 GCA_027025255.1 Caldifarciminota bacterium | reverse complement strand
AAAGGCAAGAAAGAGCGTTATGTCATAATTCATGTACATACAGCAAACCTACTATTTTATTATATTAAAAATGAAAAAAAACATAATAATAGTTTACTTTTTGATATAGGAGTAAGGCAAATTAGAAATATTGTTTATAAAGTATTATCTATAATCAAAACCAATAAAAGAAATCCTCATATTTTAAGACACACATTTGCAAGTTATTTGCTTGATAACGGTGCTTCAATAAGAGTAGTGCAAAATTTATTGGGTCATTCATCTTTAGCAACAACACAAATATATACTCATTTAAATCTCGAGAAATTAAAAATAACTTATATAGCAGCTCATCCCAGAGCAAAGGAGGAAAAATGAGGGGAACAACAGTAATTGGAATACTTGATAGGAAGAAGAAAATTGGTGTAATAGCAGGGGACGGACAAATAACTTTTGGGGAAACAGTATTAAAGAGTAAGGCACGAAAGGTTCGAAAAATATACAAGGATAATATTCTGGCAGGGTTTGCTGGTTCTACAGCAGATGCTCTAACCTTATTTGAACATTTTGAAAAAGCTTTAGAAGGTCATAGAGGGGATATTGTAAAGGCAGTTATGGAACTTGCTAAATTGTGGAGAAGCGATAAGATTTTAAGAAAGTTAGAAGCCATGATGATTGTAATGAATACAGCACGTATTTTTTTACTTTCAGGAAATGGAGATATTATAGAACCTGATGACAGTATTATTGCAATTGGTTCGGGTGGAAGTTATGCATTAGCTGCAGCAAGGGCATTAAAGCAACATACAGATCTATCAGTTGAAGAAATAGCAAGAAATGCCTTAAAAATAGCTGGTGAAATATGTATTTATACAAACATGGAGGTAAGTGTTGAAAAAATTAGTTAAATATTTGTTGCTTCTTTTTATATTAACTGGTTGTCCGCAACAGTATGTACTTGAACAATTGAAAAAGGAGCCTAATATAAAAGTTCTTCTATTGGAAAATAAGAAATCAGTAAATGTTAGTACTCTTTCCGGATTGTATATTAATGTTGCTGGCGAAGAGGTTGCTTTACCACCGAACAAAGTTGTAAAGATAAATTTGAATAAAGGAATATTAACTCTTACAATAGGAGACTCTTTAAAGATTAATGGGGTTAGTTTCCCATTTTCTTTCAGAGGGAGGGAAGGTTATGTAAAAATTAATTCAAGAAGATATAGAGGTATTGTTAAAATAATAGAAAGAAATAATCTTTTATCCATTATAAACATCTTACCAATAGAGATTTATTTATACGGAGTTGTTCCAAAGGAAATTGGTTATTTAAAATCAAATAGAATAGAGGCTATAAAAGCACAGGCAGTGGCAGCAAGAACATATGCTATTAAACGCTTAATTGAGAGGAGTTCTAAGATCTTTAACATATACGGTGATGTAAGAGATCAGGTATATGGAGGAATGGATGCAGAATATGAATTAGGAAAGAGGGCTGTTGATGAGACAAAAGGAGAAATTATGTTATATAAGGAAGACATTGTAGAAGCAAAATACTCTTCTTCCTGCGGAGGTATTACAGCAGATGCTCTTGATGCATGGGCTAAAGATTTTCCTTATTTACGTGGTAAACCTGATACTAAGGGACATAGAAAAGGAGGAGAAATATTTTGTAAGTTTTCGCCGCATAATAAATGGGAAAAGCGTATACCAATAGATGTTTTTATTTCTAAGATAGAATCAATATATCCGGGCAAAACCCTGAAAGCCTGGAAGGTAAAATGGAATAAAAAAACCAAGAGAGTTAAAGAAGTAATTTTAATTACGAATAAAGGAACGTTTACAATGAAAGGATATAAGTTTAGAATGCTTTTTGGGTTAAAATCAACATTCTTTACTATTAAACAAGCTGGGAGTGAAGTTGTCATCAAAGGAAGAGGGTATGGACATGGTACTGGCATGTGTCAATATGGAGCAATGGGTATGGCTGATAAAGGTTATAGTTATAGAAAAATATTAAAACATTATTATTCTCATATTTGGATTGGCAATTTGTATAGATGAGTTTTAAATTAAATGCCCCTTTTTCTCCAGCTGGAGATCAACCAGAAGCAATTAGGCTGTTAATGGATGGAGTAAAAAGCAACTATAAATACCAAACCCTTCTTGGGGTAACTGGTTCGGGAAAAACATATACTATTGCAAATGTTATAGAACAGATAAATAAACCTATTCTTATTATTTCACCTAATAAAACATTAGCAGGCCAATTATATGGAGAGTTTAAGAATTTTTTCCCTGAAAATGCTGTTGAATACTTTATTTCTTATTATGACTATTATCAACCTGAGGCATATGTTCCTCAGTACGATTTATACATATCTAAAGAAGCCGATATAAATAAAGAGATTGAAAAATTAAGATTAAAAGCAACGGCTTCTCTTCTTACCAGAAAGGATATTATAATAGTAGCAAGTGTATCGTGTATCTATAACATAGGTTCACCTGACGAGTTCAAAAAAAGAGTAATGTATTTGAAAAAGGGGATGATTTTTGAGAGAAGAGAAATTGTAGAAAACCTTGTGAAAATGCTGTATTCTCGAAATGATTTTAATCCTGAGCCTGGGAATTTCAGGGTTAAGGGAGATACTATAGAGATTTATTTAGCTGAGAAGAAAGCTGGTATCAGAATTATCTTATTTGAGAACAAAATTGAAGACATTAGAGCTTTTGACCCTTTGTCGAGAAGGACGTTAGAAATCCTCGAAGAAATACAGATTTTTCCAGTAAGACATTTTCTTATAGAAGAAAGGAAAATCTCTAAGGCAGTTAAAGAAATTAGAAAGGAGTTAAAAGAAAGGGTTAAAGCATTGAAAAAAGAGAACAGATTAGTTGAGGCTGAACGTTTACTTTCAAGAACAAACTATGATATTGAAATGCTTTTAGAAACAGGATATTGTCCTGGTATTGAGAACTATACAAGATACTTAAGTGGAAAACTACCAGGAGAGAGACCTTTTACCTTGCTTGATTATTTCCCTAAGGATTATTTAGTTATTATTGATGAATCTCATATAACCTTACCTCAATTAAGAGGTATGTACAATGGAGATAGAAGTAGGAAAGAAACACTTGTCAAACATGGTTTTAGATTACCTTCAGCTTTGGATAACAGGCCTTTAAAATTTTCTGAGATAGAGGCTTTATTACCTCAGGTTATTTTCGTCTCGGCTACACCAGGGGATTATGAACTTTCTCATTCAGAAAAAATTGTTGAATTGATTGTTCGTCCTACTGGGCTAATAGATCCACCTATTGAAATAAGGCCTGTAGAAAATCAAATTGAAGATCTTTTAGGAGAGATTCAAAAACTTGTTAAAAATGATGAACGAGTGTTAATTACTACTCTTACAAAAAAAATGGCTGAAGATCTTTCTTTTTATTTATCCAGTATTGGTGTAAAGGTAAAATATTTGCATTCTGACATTGATGCTATAGAACGAGTAAAGATACTTAGAGAATTGCGTTTAGGAAATTTTGATGTTCTTGTTGGTATAAATCTATTAAGAGAAGGGTTAGATTTACCAGAGGTTTCCCTTGTAGCTATTCTTGATGCTGATAAGGAAGGATTTTTAAGAGATGAAAGAAGTATAATTCAAACTGCTGGAAGAACAGCAAGAAATGCTAATGGCAGAGTAATCCTTTATGCTTCAAAAATGACAAAATCTATAAAAGCAGCGATTAGTGAAACTGATAGGAGAAGGAAGAAACAGATAGAGTATAATAAAAAGCATAACATTACACCAAAAAGC
>JALVRC010000133.1:7217-11377 GCA_027025255.1 Caldifarciminota bacterium | reverse complement strand
ATTATTGACTCTCCTCCTTCTTTGAGCTTTTTAACAATAAATACAATGGTTGCTTCTGATAAGCTTATAATTCCTGTCCAATGTGAATATTTTGCTCTTGAGGGACTTTCTGAACTTATAAATACCTATAAGAAAATAAAAGCTGTCTGGAATCCGGAATTAGACATTTTAGGGATTTTACTCACAATGTACGATGAACGGCTTAATCTTTCAAAGCAGGTTGCAGAAGATGTAGTAAACGCATTTAAAAACAAGGTATTTGAAACCAAAATCCCAAGGAATGTGAAAGTAGCAGAATCTCCAAGCTTTGGTCAATCAATCTTACACTATGATTTAAAATCGCAGGGAGCTCAGGCTTATTTATCTTTGACAAAAGAGATTTTAGAATATGAGTAGAAAAGCATTGGGTAAAGGGCTATCAGCTCTTATCCCTGATATATCTCAAGAAAACGGTCGAATAGTATATATAGAATGTAGCAAGGTTTTGCCTAATCCCTATCAACCGAGGAAATTTTCAGGCAAGGAATTGGTTGATTTAATTGAATCCATTAAAGCAGCCGGTATTATTCAGCCTATAATTGTAAGAAGAGTTGCTCAAGGTTATCAGCTTGTTGCTGGTTCAAGAAGATTAGCCGCTGCAAAGTCCTTGAATTTTAAAAAGGTCCCTGTAATTGTAAAGAATGTTTCTGACAGAGAACTCCTCTCTTTTGCTCTAATTGAAAATATACAGAGAGAAAATCTTAATCCTTTAGAACTGGCTGTTGCTTATAAGAAATTACATGATGAATTTAATATGACACATGATGAGATTGGTAAGATTGTAGGTAAAAGTAGAGCTGCTATATCTAATACTCTTAGGCTTCTACTGCTTCCAGATGAGATTCAAAAGATGATTCAATCAGGTGAGTTGTCAGAAGGACATGCAAGAGCGTTGTTGGCTATAAAAGATAAAAATAAACAGATAGCATTTGCAAAAAAAATTATTAAATTTGCTTTACCTGTAAGAGAGACTGAAAAGAAAACTACTCAAAGATTAAATAGTGATTATCAAGTAATAACTGAAGAATTGGAGAAAATTCTTGGAACTAAAGTTGAAATTTCAATGGGAAAGAAAAGAGGAAAGATAACTATAGAAATTTATTCTGATGAGGATATTGAGCGTATTCTCAGTATTCTGAAAAAGAAATGAAAAAATATTTCCAATTATTTATAACATCAGATTTCTGGACTTCAAGTAAGAGCTATAATCTTTCACTGCCCAGGCTGCTTACTATAATTATTATTTTTATTGTTTTTATCGTAGGTCTTATAGTACTAATTATTTACGCAATGGGAATTGTAATTAATACGAATGAACTTTCTTTTTTAAAGAAAGAGAATAAACGGCTTCAGGAAAAGCTTGCACAGGTACAGGATTTAGAAAAGAGGATTAATGAAATAGAAAAGGATAGAGAAAAGCTTTATCTTATGTTAGGCGTTAAAAAGGATACAGGTAAGATTGATTTGACTCATTTTGTTTTTAGTTATAAACCCATAATTCCAGAGGTGGAGACCCTCATAACTGATAGTACAATGGATACGACCACAAAGAGCCTGGAGTTGACTGACCAGGTGAAGTATATTCCACAGGTCCCCCCGACTGTTAATTTTATAATAACAAGGACCTTTTCTAAAACCCATCATGGTGTAGATTTCGCTGCCCATGAAGGGGCGCCTGTTTTTGCTACAGCTGAAGGAGTTATAAAGGATGTTGGTTGGGACTCTATCTTTGGTAATTATATCAGGATAAAACACGGAACATACTATGAAACTTTTTATGGACATCTTAAGGAAGTTGATGTTAAAAAAGGTGATAAGGTTAAGAAAAATGACATAATAGGTAGAGTAGGAAATTCCGGAGTATCTTCAGGTCCTCACCTGCATTTTGAGATTTGGCATAAGGGTGAGCCAGTAGATCCAAAAGATATTTTTATGTTGAAAAAAGAATTTAAAGGAGGTGCTTATGAGTAAGACAAACGATGAGAAATTAGAGGTTTTGATTGGTCAGAATTCGTTTATAAAAGGTACAATAACATCAAAGAGTGGGTTAGTAAGGGTTGACGGTATTGTTGAAGGAGATATTTCTACTGTGGGTAAGGTTACGTGCGGTGGAACAGGAAAGATAACCGGAAATATCAAATGCGAAAATGCTATCATAGGTGGAAGAATAGAGGGCAATATTGAAGTGAACAATGAGATTACAATAGAGACTAAAGCTTATGTTGAAGGAGATATTATATGTAAGGCAATTATTATAGAAAGAGGCGTATACTTTAATGGCAGATGTATTATGGATAGACGCTCAAAGGAAAGAAATGAGAGTAAAGCAGAAAAAAAGGAGAAGGAAAAGAAATAACAAACGCTATTACATACTTGATTTTTTCAGTCACTACTGTAAGTGGTGGAAGTCAACCACTTAATTTTAACGTAGAGCGTCCGGTTACTATTTTATCTCCAAAGGGAAAATGGCATGTACCTGTTTTGCTTGTTGAATTTGAAGATAAAAGATTTACTTATAGAGAAAAAGAATACTACTATAACTTACTTTTTTCAGAAGAAGGGAAAAGTATGAGAACATACTATAAAGAAGTTTCTTACAATAAATTTGAGGTTGATGGTGATATAATTGGTCCTGTACTGCTTGACAAAAATTATACCTATTACGTTGGAAACGGATACGGATATGAATCTTTTTATCCTCAGAATTCACAGGGATTGCTTACTGATGCAGTACATGCAGTAGATTCGTCTGTTGATTTTTCTTTATACGATAATGACCATGATGGAGAGGTAGAGGTAATATTCATTATTCATCCTGGCAAAGGGGCTGAAGAAACCCAAGATAAAGCAGATATTTGGTCACATATGTGGTCGCTTTCAGATACAACATCAGGCTCTCCCGGAGCTTTTTTAACTGATAATGTTCGTATAAATATGTATACAATTCAGCCGGAATTGTTAAATGCTCATCTTGTTACTGTTGGTGTATTTTGTCATGAATTCGGACATATTTTAGGGTGCCCTGATTTATATGAGATAAAAGAATCAGGTAGCGGTCCAGGTATCGGCTCATTTGAGCTTATGGCATCAGGTTCATGGAATGGTTCAGAGGACATGCCAGGGACATCTCCTGCTCATTTTTCTGTTTGGTGCAAGTATCTTCTTGGATGGATTTCACCTGAGGCTGTTGAAGAGAAGAATGATTCCGGTATTCAGGGGGTCTTAAAGCCTATTGAGTTGTATCAGAGCGCATATAGAATTTTACAAAATCCCTATGGGAATGATTGGTCATTTTCAGGTAGTGGAAGAGGTGAATATTTCCTTGTTGAGTATAGAAAGAGAACAGGTTTTGATGCCTTTTTACCCGGTAATGGACTTTTAATATTTCATATTGACGAAGCTCAATCAGGGAATTATTATGAAAACCATCCACTTGTAGGATTACTTCAGGCAGATGGAGATCCCTCTTTTTTTGTCGGAGCAGATAGAGGTAGTAGCACAGATATGTGGCAACAAGGGAACATTACATCATACACCTTGCCTTCTACCATTTTGTACAATGGTGAGTATTCAGGAGCATTTATAAAGGATATTTCAGTACAGGATTCTTTTGCTTCATTGAATCTCGGGATAGAAAATCTTCTTGTAAAGGGAGTATATAGTTTTCCCAATCCTTATGTTAAGAATGCTTCATCGGATTTGGTGAAGTTTTCATACGTTTCTGAGAAGGCGGAAACCCCCTATTTTACAGTAACCATATACAATATTGCCGGAGAAAGGATAAGAACTTTAAAAACTGAGGGGACAGAGGTTTTCCCGAGTCAGCGTATCGCATTGTGGAACGGCAAAAATGCACAGAATATAGAGGTTGGAACAGGGGTTTATTTGTATTTGTTTAAAGTGCCTGAAAAAGGCATTACAATGAAAGGTTATTTAACTGTTATAAAGTAGGAGGTAGATATGAAAAAAATTGCTTTAGTGACAGGTGGGGCTGCAGGAATAGGAAGGAAAATAGTTGAAAAGCTTTTAAAAACGTATACAGTAATCATTGTTGATATTGTTGAAGAGTATAAAGATGTAGTGCTCAACCCTAAACATGGTTATGGCGCAAATCTTAACCC
>JALVRC010000133.1:0-7207 GCA_027025255.1 Caldifarciminota bacterium | reverse complement strand
TAATCATTGTTGATATTGTTGAAGATGCTGTAGTTAAAACTGTAGAGGAACTGAAAACACAAGGGGAGATTTACGGTTTTAAGGGAGATGTCTCTTCCACTACGTCAATTGAAGAGGTAAAAAAACAGATTGAAAAAGACATAGGGACTGTTCAAATCCTCATAAACAATGCTGGTATAACGAGAGATACATTGCTTATAAGAATGAAGGAAGAACAGTGGGACATGGTAATAAATGTTAATCTACGTGGTACTTTTGTGGTAAGCAAAGCTTTTCTAAGAAGCATGATGTCAACGAGATGGGGAAGGATAATTAATATAGCTTCTGTAATTGGTCAGATGGGTAATGCAGGTCAGGCTAACTATGCAGCTTCAAAAGCAGGGATTATCGGGCTTACAAAATCAATTGCAAAAGAAGTAGCCTCAAGGAATATAACTGTAAATGCTGTAGCTCCTGGGTTTATAAAAACTGCTATGACTGATAAACTGCCAGAAGACGTGATTAAAGAATATATGAAAGTTATATCCCTAAGGCGTCCGGGTTTACCAGAGGATGTTGCCAATCTTGTATATTTTCTTGCTTCAGATGATGCGTCGTATATAACAGGTCAGGTTATTAGAGTTGATGGTGGAATGGTAATGTAGTATGTTTTTTATATACTTTTTCTTTTCTACTGTTGAGGATGATTTTACATCAGGAGTAGAGGCATATAAAAATAATCTGTATGCTGCTGCGCTTCGCAGTATGGAAGCGGTTCTTATAGAACAGGATTTCCCTTTGAGGGATAGCGCTTATTACATAGCAGCCCTTTCAGCTTATAAGATAAATGATATGGAAAAGGCAGCACGCTACTTTTATAACTTTGCTCTGTTAACTGGTTCACAGATTAAGAAAAAGAATGCTATTGAGCAATCTGTTATTTCTTATCTTAATTTAGGGAAAGGGGATGAAGGCTATAAAATATTTGCTGCTTTCCCTGATATAGGGTTAAACCCTGAACTTTTAAAATCACTTGGCGATACCCTGTATAACCAGAAACAGTTTGAAAAAGCATTTAAGGTTTATAAGCAAATAAATGAGCCTGAATACGCTTTAAAGGCAGGTAAGTGTCTTAGGAATATTGCTCAGTATGAAAAAATGCAAAAATTCTTGAAAAAATCAATAGATAAATACCCAAAGCTGTATGCTAAGGCAAATACCTTAATAATTAATACACTCTTTGCTATTAATGACACTTTATCCGCATTTGAAGAGATTCTCAGTCTTAATTTAACAGAACAATTTGATATCAGGGATATTAAATCTTATATACAGACCCTTTTGATGTTTGAAGAATATGAAACAGGTCTTAATTTCTTAAAACGCATTAAAGGTGAGAGGAATGAATTATTATTGTTGAAAGCTAAAGCTTACAGGGCTCTTGATAGTATTTTAAGAGAAGAAAAGATTTTAAAAAGGTATATTAAGAAAGTAGGTGCTCTCCCTGATGAGTGGGCATCTGAATATGAAAGAATAAAAGCCATAAAAGGCAAATCTTTTGATAGGAACAAACTTTTAAGAATTACCTTTTATTCTCCTTTAGAGTTTGAAAAAACTATAAAAAAACTTTTAGAATATGATTCGGAGACAGCAAGGTTATTACTTGAAAATCTTCAGTTTCACAGTCCTTTTTATAAGTACTTTTTAGCTAAGGCTTATGATAATCTCGGAGAGTTTAAAAAGGCAAGAGAGAACTATGAAGCGTTTATAAAACTTGGTATAGGCTCTATTTATGTAGAGGATGCCAACAGGAGAAGGAAGGTCTTGACGTTGTTTTATGACAAAGATCCGGAGAAGGCTCTGGATATATTTCTTAAGGCAAGTTCTCTCGAAGAGAAGGCATACGCACTTTTTAAATACAGCAAGGATTATGAAAAGGTCCTCTTGCTTCTTGATAGTGTAGATACCCCTATGGGTTTGTATCTTAAGGGTATGTCAAATTATTATCTTTATCTTTTAAAAAACAACAATAGGTATATTAAACTGGCAAAGTCAATTTTTGAGGATTTATTCTGGCAATATAATGATGACAGTCTTGCAGAGGATGGTCTTTATATGCTTTTTATGACTGAGAACAAGAATATAAAAAATAAGATTACTTATGGACTTGATTATCTGGACCACTATCCATCCGGTAAATTCAGGAATGAAATACTATATAAGACTGCTGTTCTGGAATTAGCAAAAGGAGACACATTGGATGCTACTGGAGATTTTGAGCTTTTGTATCTTCATTCCAGAAAAAATCCTTATACATTTCCTACACTGCTTATGTTAGCAAGAATTAATCTCAGTGAAAAAGATACCAGTACATGTACTGAGCATTTAGAAACAATAATTAAGCTTTCAGAGAAGGATTCAGTATACTATGAGGCAATGTTTATGCTTGCTGATATAGAGAAGGCTCGAAATAACAACATATCTGCTTTTAAGCACTACACAGAGATATTAAAAGGAGGAATGCTCTTTTCCAAAGAAAGGATGATTAAATATCTTGAAGCGGCTATTCAGCTTAAACGGTTTAATGATATAAATAAATTGAGGAACAATACAGAAGTTGATATTTATAAGAATTTGATAACACTTTACCTTTATATTTATAAATTAAGGGATAGTTCTTTAACAAGAAAGGATTTTATGTCCTGTTTAAAACTTAACAGTCTCAGTATTAGGCCTGAATATCTTTTTTATACTTCTCAGATGGCAAAATTCTTTAATTATGACGTAATAACAAAACACAGGCTCTATATACTTGCTTTTTTAAAAAACGAACCTTTAGCCTATAAAGCGCAAAGGCTTTTGGGAGAAGAGTATTTAAAACAAAGGGATGATAAAAAGGCTTTAAGGCTGTATGAAAATCTTGCAGAACATTATCCAAAAGATAAGGTGATATTATCCCGCTATATAGTAGCACTTTATAGAAATGGATTGCTTGATAAAGGAGATAGTGTATGGGAGAGATTGGATATGGCCAGTATAGAAGATAAGAGCCCTTTACTGTTAGAGAAAATTGCCTTTCTTATGGAAAATAAGCTGTCATTTAAAGCAGATACAGTACTTCAATTCCTCTCTACTGTGAGAAAATTGAAAAACGATGAGAGATTCCTTTATTACAGGGCGCTTGTTTATTTTCAACAGGCAAAGTTTAAACAGGCAAAAGAGGCTTATACACATTTTATAAGATTATACAAAAGCTCAAAACTGTATCCTGCTGCTATTTTTAATCTTGCTACTACATGTTATCAGTTAGGAGAGTTTGATAAAGCATTGATTTACTATGAAAGGAGCAAAAAGTATCCCAATTACAAACATGATGCACTGTTCAATATGGCTTTTGTATATAAAATACAGCAAAAATGGCTTGATGCAATAAAAACGTATAAAGAATTGCTTGAAATCTCCGATGGTGAAGAAAGGGGAGAAATTCTATTTAAAATAGGCTTTGCATACTTACAAATGAAAAGAGAAATTGATGCTCTGGACTATTTTAAAAAAGCTTTGAGTATTCTGGAAAAGGAACAGGATAGGCTTGAATGTCTATATTTTATGGGAGAAGCATACTTTGGAATGGGTCAGTACCAGAATGCAATAAATAGCTATTTAAAAATAGTTAAGGACTTTCCCTCAAATGGGGATTGGGTTATAACAGCAAAATTCAGAGCTGCTCTTGCTTATGAATTATTAGGAAAGAAAGAAGAGGCAAAAAGAATATATAAATCCATTCTTAAACAAAGGGGAGAAGAAGACCCGCTCGGGACTAAAGCCAAAGAAAGACTTGAACAATTAAACGAATAAGAGCGGGAGACGGGACTTGAACCCGCAACCTCCTGCTTGGAAGGCAGGAGCTCTACCGTTGAGCTACTCCCGCTAACAAATTAATTATATATAGTTTAAGCGTATTGTCAAGAAAAACAATTCTATAAATTAGCTTGAATTTTCACGTTATTTTATTATAACTATCCTTTTTATCATTTGTTTGTGGTTTTGTACGTACTTTACAAAGTATATACCTTCTGAAAAGTCTTTTAATGATAGCTCTCGCCTTGTTGTGTTAACAACCAATTCCCCTGCTTCATTGTAAATTGAATATGAACCAGCACCATTGAAATAAAGCTTCTTATCCTTTATAAGAATCGGCACAGGTGAGCTTTTCTCCATTATCTCTGTTTGCTTTTCTGGTTTTGTTATATATACACGTGTTTCATGCATCATTGAGTTTTCGTTATACAGAGAAACAGCTACTCTTCCGTCATTAAAAACCCTTAATCTACCCATTAAGCCATAACCATTGAACACACTGTCAATCTTTACAACTGTATTGGAAAGGTCCATGTAATAGAGAAGCGATACACTGTTTTCATCATAGAATCCATAAAGGGTAAGAGAATCCTTTTTGTTGTAGGCAAGTCTATTGTCCGTATACATTGTTGCAGATTGGGAAATAGGTATCCAATCATCCTCTCCATCAAAGACATATATCTTGCTTGCTTGTGTATGGGGACTCATTGACATTGAGGCTATATAGTCATTCTCTCTCTTTACCATCATGTAAATACCAGATATAGCCACTGATTTTACAAGTAGGTCTCCTTCTCTTCCAAGTGTATCTTCGTATAGATTGTAGCTTCTTCCAAGATCACTCGCTGTCCATATAACACCTGGTTCAGGCTCAAGAATAAATTGAAATTCTCCTGCTTCTCCATTAGGGGTTTTCTTCCATAATGACCATGTCTCTCCATTGTCTTTTGATATATATATCCTTCCATTACGCCTATCATCACTGTAATTAACACCTCCGGTAGCATAGAGATTACCATTACTTAGACGCTTTATTTCCATGGATTTATCAATGCCGTATCCACTGTCAACTATAGCATACGTCCAGGTGCTTCCCATATCATCTGAGTAGGCAAAATGGTAATAATGGTATGGACCTGGAAGCCTTTCTTCACTAACTGTTGCAAACAGTCTGTTTATTGTTGTATCGTAATAAAAGCTTGTAAATGATGTCTTATTATCAGGACTTATTGGTACAAAAAAAGTATCAATACTATGCCATACACCTTCCAGTGTATCTAAATACAGTATGCCCGCTTTTACTTTCCTGCCTCTATAATTAACACCTGCAAATATTCTATCCTTTACAATATACACATCCCTTATATAGTCTATTGTATCCGGTAGAGCAGATAGGCTGTCCCACTCATAAGCAAAAAAAAGCATTATTAACATCATTCCTCCTCTGCTGATTTGATTATATCATAGAACATATTTTTTAAAAGCAGTTCTTTTCTGTCTTTTGATATGTATTCATACAGGTTTTTATGAAAAAGCACTCTGCCTTTCCTGTCCACGTAAAGAACATCATAAGCCCTGAGAGGCATACCAAGAAAGTCAGATATACCTATTAGGTTCATACCCTGCAATAATTCCTCATATCTTAAATAGTTCTTAAGTGCTTCTCCATCTTCATGCTTAAACGCAAGGACAATATTAAGCCTGTCAAGGAATGATTCTATTTCAGGGTTTACATCTAATGTATCCTTCAAGCCTTTATAGTTTTTTAAAATATCAAGCACTATACCAAAGAAAAAGCAGTCCTGTGGATAATTTATAAATATTAGATTGGGTTTTTTTCTATCAAGCATATTAAAAAGGGTTGTTTTATTTCTTTCCATATCAATAAGAGCGATTTTCTTTGCATTATCCGGTAGAGTGATTTTTTCTTTCTCAGGTTTCTTTTTATTCTTTAGCCTGGACGTATCAACAATAGCAAAGTATGTAACCTCAAGAGTGTTATCTTTAAATCCGTGCAAACAGTAAATAATATTATCACGTGCGTATGCAGGGGTATCTTTTATCTTTATGCTGCCCATATAGGAACGCTCTTTATAGTTGTAAAAATCTATATAAAAGCTGTCTTTCCCTGGCATAGTTCTGTAGGTGATAAATACTGTATCATTAAGGAAATGAGGCTTACCGTATCTATTGGTAAATGATTTACGCCATTTTATATATTCATTTGCTACTTCTTTGTTGCAGCATGAAGAAGCGCCATTAAGCGTGTCCCAATGGGATTTCTCTACACCAATATAATCTTGAGGGTTTTCAGTAATAGCATACTCAAATGTCCCCTTTAATGAATACACATACATCTCAGGAGATATATCCATGCTGAAAAGCAGCTTACTGTCAGGTGTTTTTGCAATTCTAAGTATAGGAGAAAACGTAGGCTCAATTTTATTGGCGATTCTTATTCTTTTTAAATCAGGCTGCATAAATCTTTTGATAACAGTACCTGTCTTTATATCGTAAACTGTTACAGCCTTTTCAAACTTGCTGCTGTCCGTTACAGGATGAGCATCAGCAATAAAAAGTTTGCTGTCATTGACTATTAAATCGGTTAAGTGAAGATTGTAGCTCATAGGCAGAATGTAGGTTTTTAATGGCTTGCCTGAAGTGTTAAAGATATTGATACGTCTTGAAAAATCCCAGAAAAAGTATAAGGAGTCATTTATAACACGTCCGTAAGAAAAAATGGTTTCATAGAAATCACCAATCATTGAGAATGAATATTTCTTAAACACAGATACAGGATTGTTATATCTATCGTAGAACAAAATGCCGTATTGTGTTGTAAAGCACTTATGTCCGTCAGGATGAACCAGAAAGTATCCCTCCCCAAAATTGATGTCAAATTGCCTTTTGATATCGCTTTGAATCATTTTATCCTCAGGCACAGAAAAGAAAAATTCACCACGTTTCTCAAGTGTATAAGATAGAGCAAATAGCATATATAACATATTACCTCCTTTAAAAAAGGGAGAGGGTTACCCTCTCCCTCTATGTGTTTTATCTGTCTTCATTAATGTAAAGTTTTGAAATAGCAACCCTGTAAGGACCAGGTGAATCAAAATCATATTCATTTGGGTTTGTAGAAGACTTCTGTGCAGAAAAGTACATAAAGTTTTCATCCTCACCAATATAGGTTGGCAAATCGTCAAGATCGGATGCATTAACAGGTTGAATGGGATCTGGAAGAATTATTGAAACACAGTAACATTCCGCATTCTGCGCACTTACTGGACACGAGCAACCAAGTTTAGGTCCTACTGATACTACTTTACCAGGCCACTTATTTGGTGCTGCCTGTAAAAAACCTATAGAT
>JALVRC010000132.1 GCA_027025255.1 Caldifarciminota bacterium | reverse complement strand
GTCATAAAAATAATAAACAGGTGATTTCTTTATCTCTTTACGAATATTGTTAAAATAAGAAGATAATCTCTTTATTATAAATGTTTTTTCCATATACCAGAGGTAGTGCTTTATTGTTTTAACTGAACCTCCAAGAGTTGAAGATAATCCAGAGAAATTAAGAGGTCTGCCTATCTGAGAAGATATTAGTTTTACAAGGGTTTCAAACAATTCTGTCTTTTTTACCTTTAACAGAACAGTAATATCTCGTTCAATATAACTTCTATAAATCTCATTCATTATAGCCAGCTTTTCTTCATATTCATCTTCAAGCACGACCTTCGGGTATCCACCAAAATTTAGATATTCTTCCATAAGTTCAAAAGTTTTTGAAGTCTCAATGGAGAAGAAACTGGATAGTTTATCTTCATATTTATAATCTGTTCTGTAATTAACATACTCTTCAAAGGATAGAGGAAAGAGTTCAAATATTCTTTTCCTTCCCATTAAAGATTCTGTTATTCTCTCTTTCAATTCAATACTTCCGGAACCAGAGACTATAATTTTATAAGGAAGGTTCATATCATAAATTCCTTTCAAAAATAGACCTGCATTCTCCTTTCTTTGAATTTCATCAATAAATACATATCCTCTCTTCTTAGCACCGAGCTCCAACTTTATTTTTTGTATCAATCTGTCCTGAGATGTAAAAAACTCCTTATCATGTTCTATATCAAGATTTAAAAATAATGTCTTTTCTCCATTCTTTTCAAGAAACTCTTTAAGCATGAGCATTAAGGTTGTCTTTCCTGCCTGCCTCGGACCAACAATAAAAATTATCTCTTTCTTTTTAAGATGCCTTTTTAGTTTCTCATATATCGAACGTTTGATAATCATAGTTATATTTTAGTCCGAGAATTTGGAAAGTCAAGTCCCAGAATTCTCGTATAAATGGTACATCTTACTAAAAAAAGGCCTCATGAGCCATAAGCTACAGCTTTTTTTTACAGATGTAATAAGTGTTAACAAGACTGCCAGTGATATTCTTCATGCTTCATAGCCAGTTTTTTCAATAAATGTTTTTTTAATAGCTCTCAAACCAGAACCTCTAACTTCCCATAATACTGCTGGGTCTTATGGAAGTATTTTCTCCCCATGCATCCCCTGTCCATAAGGGGGTAAGGGTTTTGAAAGTTATTTTGCCCTCTTTCATTTTTTCCCTTCTTTTCTTATTTTCAATAGACGAAGAATACAATCTATAAAATTAACTTTCATTTCTTAGCACCAGCTTGATTTTAGTATAGGTTGTATATGATGAGAAGCATTCGGATATGAACAAACATTACAAAATTTCATAAAAAAGTATACATAAAAAAATTATGTTGTCAAGGAAAAAATTGCTTTTTTTGGTATAACAATTATATGGGCAATTCACAAATTGCCCAACAGTTATGTTTGAATATTTTAAAGGTAGGCGTAAGATAAGTGAGAAGTAAGAAGTAGGAACTAAGAACTGTTTTTGGTTTACTTGGCAATGTTCAATGAGTGCTAACAGAAAGTTATACAACCTTTAATAAGAATCTTCCTTAACTCTATTTTCCTCATCCTTTACGCATGTCAGCTCTAATCTTAAAAGCATTGACAAACTTTCCAGTTCTCACTTCTCAGATCTCAGTTCTCACTTGGCACATCAGTGCCTGTTTCAATCTCTTAAAGGTAGGCTATAAATGTAAAAGACCGCATGTTAAAGACTGCTAATTTTAAAAGTTTCAATCTCTTAAAGGTAGGCTATAAATGTTAATAAGGTTTTGGAGATGGTAGCTCCTGTACTGTTTCAATCTCTTAAAGGTAGGCTATAAATCTTTATACGTAATTAAATAATCCTCTTGCTTTTTCCCGTTTCAATCTCTTAAAGGTAGGCTATAAATGGAGCAAGGACAATTAGTCTTAATCCAGCTCATATTGTTTCAATCTCTTAAAGGTAGGCTATAAATGAATCCCCCCCGCATAAAACCCCATTGCAGCAGATGTGTTTCAATCTCTTAAAGGTAGGCTATAAATTTGGAGAGTGGCGATATAATTTTAAGTACTATAAAGAAGTTTCAATCTCTTAAAGGTAGGCTATAAATCCATCCATTCTCTCAATTGTTCAGCTTTTTGCACATTAAACATCTCCACTCTCACGCAACAATCTTTTTCCAACATCATTTTATTATATCCAGAAAATCCTGCATGTCAAGAGAAAAAAGTTTTTTTTGTTTTATCCTTTTTTAGATTTGTCTATGCCCGGTGTTTTTTGCACTATCGCACATAGACAGGGAGAAGTTTAGATAAAAACGTCTGTGTTCCCTTTATCTTTCCCAAATGTTTCTCGTGTTGTGTATTTTGTATTTTCAAATGTATAAAGAATAACTGAATCTTCTTCAGCATTTATTATTTTGCTTATCTCTTTCTTTAATCTTTCATACTTACCTTTTGTTATCTCTCCTTCAAGCACAGAGTTCTGTACCCAGTTCAGGTATTTTCTTGTTATCTTTAGCACTTTATTTACTCTTTTCTCACCTATATCATAAACTATTATTACATACATTCTTCACCATTTAGCAGTATAGGGTTTGTATTGTTTATCTCCTATTATATGTTTTTCTATTTTGTAAGCCTCTATCCTTAGTATACTCCTATATGTCCTTTTTCTATTCTCTCTTTCTGTTATTACTGTTGTTATCTTTTTATCGTATTCCTGAAGAAATTTCTTTTTCCCTCTGTCATTTAAATAAAGCCCGTGAGTAATTCTGTCAAAATCGTTTTTTTGAATTATGTTTTTGTTTAATAGGCTAAATATGAGCCTGTCAACTATTACAGGTTTAAAAGGCTCTGCAATATCAAGATTTAATGAGAATCTTCTGAAATTCGCAGTATGTAAAAATCCTATTCGTGGGTCAAGATGCGTCCTGTATATAGCTGAGAGTACTTCTGTGTATAAAAGCACATTACCAAAACTTATAAGTGCGTTTAGCCTGTTCTTAGGCGGTCTTCTTGTCCTTGCCTCAAACCTGAAGTCCTTGTTTTTTATTATTATATCAAATGCCCTATAGTATATGTCTTTTATATTTCCTTCTATTGCCATTAGAGACTCAATATTTTTCTGCTCCTCTATTTTTACCTCAAGCTCTTCTATCCTTTCTATTTCATTACTGCAGTCATATCCTCTGTTTGTATAGTAATTTAATACTTTTTTTGCATTTACACACGCACCTTTTACAAAACTCCTTGCTAAAAATAGCCTTTTTTCAAGATCAATGTAGTATTCTGCCTGCTTTATTACCATGTATCCTGAATTATAATGCTCTCTTGGATAAAATGAACCCATGTAATAGCCGTAATGGCTGTAATAGTGCATTATTATTTCTTTCTGAGATAGAAATTCAAGTATCTTTTTGTTAATGCTTATCTCTCCAAACACGAATATTTCCTCTATGTTCTCAACTGGTAAGAACTTTCTTTTGCCATCCTTTGTTTCTAAATATAGTGTGTTTTGTTTACGATGAAGTTCTCCTGATGAAAATATGTATATGTTCTTTTTCATTTTAATCTTACCTTACAATTAGTCCGAGAATTTTGAAAGTCAGGTTTAAAAATTCTCGCATAAATACCTCTTTTAAAAAATAGTCTCATGCAAAACAGAACTCTCTATATGCACATCTGTTGCAGAACTTTGACCTATGCAAACGGGGTGGTGTGCTATTTCTTATTATTACTCTTATATCTTCTATTGCTTTCTCAAGCTCTTTTTTATCTTTTTCTGAAAGCTCAACTGGCACCCTTTTTTTCTCTTTTGGTATAAGCAGCTCGCCTCTTGCTGAAATCCCTTTGTGTTTTAATTCATAAAGATAGAATAAAAGCTGCATTTTTGATGCCTTAATTCCTTTACAAGACTTCTTTATTTCTGCTATTATTATATTCCCATCTTCTTTTTTTATCA
>JALVRC010000131.1:4688-11847 GCA_027025255.1 Caldifarciminota bacterium | reverse complement strand
GGGCTCCTACGCCTTGGTGGTGATGTCGGAAAAAGAACCGGAGAAGATAGTGGCTTACCGCAAGGACAGTCCTCTGATTCTCGGGGTAGGGGATGGTGAGTACTTTGTAGCTTCCGATATCCCCGCCCTTCTGCCGTACACCAACAGGGTGGTGGCATTGGAAGAAGACGAGTGTGCGGTGCTCAAAATGGACGGCTACCTGTTGCTGAAAAAGGGAAGGTGTATGCTGTTGATATTCAGCCCAGGATGTTAAAACAATGTTAAGATAATGGAGGACAAAAATGTTTAAACCCATATTTAGATATACAGATAGTATTGTAAATAACCTGATTGAAATCACGTCTGCCAGAGAAATAATTTTGAATGCTTATCTTGTACCTAAATGGGAAGTTTCCCTGAGAAGAGAGGCGATTATCAGGGCAACGCACGCCTCAACTGCAATTGAGGGTAATCCTCTCACTCTTGAAGAGGTCAGCCGACTTGCTCGCGGTAGAAAGGTAACTGCTACAAGAAGAGCGAAACAGGAAGTTTTGAATTACCTTAATGTTCTGGAACATATAGAGAAATATCAGCATAAGGGTATAATAGAAGAAAAGCACATTTTAAGCTTGCATAGGGATATAACCAGAGAAACACTTGGAAAACCTGAATGGGAGGGAGAATACAGGAAAATTCAGGTATATGTTGGAAATAGATTAACCAAAGAAGTGATATTTATGCCACCATCTCAGGAAAAGGTCCCTTCTCTTATGAAAAATTTTATCAAATGGCTGAATGCTGAAGCATCTCTTAAATTACATCCTGTGCTTGTGGCAGGAATTTCTCATTACGAATTTGTAAGGATTCACCTTTTTGTGGACGGAAACGGTAGAACTGCAAGAGCACTTGCTACACTTATACTGTACATAAGGGAATTTGATATAAAAAGATTCTTTATTCTCGATGATTACTATGACATGGAAAGGATTGCCTATTACAATGCTTTGAAATCTGTTGACCAAAATACCCTTGACATTACAAAGTGGCTTGAGTATTTCACGGAGGGTGTAAAGATTTCAATACTGCGAGTGAAAGAAAGGGTTCTACAGCTTTCCATTGAAGGTAAAAAACGAGAAAAGAAAGGGCAGATTGCTTTAACTGATAGACAAATGAAGATAATAGAGTTTATCCAGAGAAATGGAAAGATAAGCTCTGGTGATATTCAGAAAATGTTTAATATTTCCCGTCCAGCTGCTTATAAGATAATAAAAAAACTTAAAGAATTAGGCATCATTGAACAAAAAGGAAAAGGGAAAGTAATCTATTATGTACTTGAATAGGTTAACGCAAAGGTTAACGAAAAGGTTAACGCAAGGGATTAAACTATACCTAAAAAGAGAGAGGCTAAAGTCGGTTGTCAGGTTTTTGTGGATAGAAGTAGAGAGCATGTTGTATTTATAGCTAATTTAACGCCCTACACTTCATACATTAACTATAAGGTGATAGCACTCAGAGGAAAAGGAAGGGGTGCTCATTATGTACTTGTTTAATGGTTGTCAATTTGGTTGTCATTTCTGGCGTTTGAATTGCGATGCGTAAAATAATTGAGGAGAAATCAGAGTGGTTAATAGGTAAAATAATCTATGAATTTTTCCAAAAAAATGTTTTAATTCTCTACCGCGTACTGTAAGATGGATTGCCCGCCAATTTATGTTTTCTAAATAGTGGAAAGCAAGGATGAAAAAGAGATGTAAGGATTCTCATTGTATTTAAAAAGAAGACATAATGGTGATACCTTTACTGAAATTGATGAAAGAAATGTTTCTTGACATCATAACTTCTAAATGTATAATTAGCTATTGTTAATTTGAAAAAACGCAAAGTTCAGAAAAGATTGGAGTCAATAAGAAGGCTCTATTATTTTTAGGAGGTATTAACTTGTTAGTAATAATTAACAGGAGGGAAATATGCAAAAAACAATCCTTGTTATAGGTGCAACTGGAATGTTAGGAGAGCCTGTTGCACGCAAGCTTAAAGAGGATGGGTTTAAGGTGCGTGTTCTTGCAAGGGATGTAAGTAAGGCAGAGAAGATGTTTGATGAAGCATTTGAGATTGTTAGGGGTGATGTATTGGATACAGAGAGCCTTGAGAAGGCAATAGATGGGTGTTTTGGTGTTCACATTAACCTTTCAGGTGAGATTGAGCAGCAGGGTGTTGAAAGGGTTGTATCTGTTGCATCCCATAAGTCAGTTAAGCGTATTACATACATATCAGGCACATCAGTGTTTGAAGAGAATACATGGTTTCCACAGACAAGACAGAAGTATTTTGCAGAAAAAGCAATACGTGAGAGTGGTATTCCTTATAACATTTTCTGTCCCACCTGGTTTATGGAATCTCTTCCCAGATACGTTAAAGGCAATAAGGCATTTGCCTTTGGCAAAAACGCCAGTCCTTTTCATTTTGTTGCTGCAAGGGATTACGCAAGGATGGTATCTCGTTCTTACAAGCATGAGAAGGCTTTTAACAGGAGATTTTTTATTCATGGACCAGAGGGTATACCTTTTCGCGATGCATTAAAGCGATACTGTTCAGTATTTCACCCAGAGATAAAAAAGATTTCAACCTATCCTTATTGGTTTGCAAGAATTATAGCGGCAATAAAGAGAAGTAAGAAGATGAGATTTGCTGTTGAGTTTATGAAGTTTTTTGAAAAGGCAGGAGAAGGAGGAGACCCCACAGAGGCAAATCGTTTACTTGGCGCACCACAGACAACTCTTGATCAATGGCTGAAGCAAAAAAAAGGATAATACATGAACAGAGCATAAACAATGTTATTGTTAATTATCGTGATGGAAAGATTCATAAGGAGGTAGGGATGAAACAGCTGGTTATTAAGGAGCAGTCAAAATCTCTTGTTCATACAGTTATTGGCATTAAAACTGGATGGAGGCATGAACCAGTTGGAAAGAGGGGGATTAGCCACTTTCTTGAACATGCTGTATTTTTGGGTAATCCGTCTTATCCAGCACCAGATGATGAAGTTGCGAAATATGGTGTTCAGCTTAACGGGATGACAGGTCCTGAACACATCCTATTTTACTTTACATCAATGAAGGAGGATTTTAATAAGATTTTTAGATTGTTCCTTTCTTTAATATTTCATCCAGGCTTTGATGAAACCAGATTGGAAAAAGAAAAGAAGGAGAAAATTATACCAGCAGTAAGCCAGGAATCCGATTATACTCCCTGGGAGCTGGCTTATGAGTGGGCGAGGAATTTGGTATTTAACTGGCAGTTCATAACGAATTTAGGAACAGAGGAAGAGATAGCATTACTTACAAAGGATGACCTTATTGACTGGCACAGGCGATACTTTCATGCTGATAATAGTTTTATCCTGATCTATGGAGATATAGAGGAGCATGAAATAGCAAAAACACTTAAAGACATTGATATTCCCTCAAACCGTGAGAGACCTGTGGCTTTAAAGGTTAATCATGAAAAGAAAGAGATTTTTATTGAAAGGGAAGGTGTAGATAATGTAGAAATGGTTTATGGATTCAGGCTACCTCACTATGATATAGGATGGGAGATTTTAAGGGTTATACTGGGGAATTATTCAATATCAAGATTGCAGAAAGAGTTTGGAGAATTTACGTATACTGTGGGTTCAACATTGGAATGGACTTCTACTGGTGGAGGTTTTTTCCTCTATTTTGGTGCTACATCAATTGAGGCAGCACATAGCGTAGATAAGCGTCTGAGCCAGGTTCTTGAGAGGTTGGACATAGATGAGCAAGAGCTGGCATTAGCCAAAAAGATAAGGATCCTTGAGATAGTAAAAATGAAAGAAGGTGGTGAGAGGGGTCTTATGAGGTTTTTAGCATGTAGTCCATACTTAAGGAACTTTGAAGAGATGATAGAGGGAATAAGATGGGTGAACAAAGACAGGATTTTATCTCTTGCACGTGAATTTTTAATACGCCAAAGAGCAGTAAAGGTAGGTGTTGGTAAAAAAAGCTGATTTGTTTGTAAAGGCGTATAACAGGGGGTATGGGTTTTATCCATCCAGACCTTACGGAGTTCGCATATCCTGGAATTAAAAATGCTTGACATGCAGGTTTTTTTATGTATAATTTAGTGTGAAACTTAAGGCTAACCGATGTTTTATTTGGGTGAATATTTGGAAAAACACCAAGAAATGTATTACGGCAGATTGCTGAGAATTACGACGGGAAATGGAGAAATATTCAGAATGAGGCTGAAATAGAGGAATGAACACATATCAAATGGCTATACCTGACCGAATAAAGTTGGGCACGAATGGGCGATTTCATACAGCAGTTTATAAAAGGGAAATAAAAGATTTTCCAAAATTTATCAGTGGATCTACCTTGCATGTTTTTAAAGCGTTGTACTTTGTTATGAAAGGCCGATTATTACGTATAATTATTTTGTTTTTTTCCCCCATATTTGTTTATGGACAATCAGATTCGTTAAAAGGACTTCAAACTGAAACTTTTTTACATCCAGCAGATGGATTTACTGCATACACATTAAAAAAAGGAGAATTTGTTTATAATCAATCACCATTCACATTACCTTTTCCAAGTTGGGCATGGTGGGGAATAAGTAAAAATATTACTGCTGAAATAGACTTACTGCCATTAATCGGAGGCCTTTTTCAAGAACCGTATCTTCCAGTCCCAAGTTTCAATTTTAGATTTAAACTTATTAACCAGAATAAACTGATACCTGCAATGGCTTTTGAAACAATGTATCAGCATCTCTGGAATGAGATAATCCAATCTGACCAACCAAATGCAATTGTAAGTAGAAAAGGGAACAGCTGGTATAACCATTTGAATTTTAGCTGGAAAACTAATGCTAAATTATACATCCATTTATCAATTGGGGCAACTTATGTTGAAAATTTGTATTTCAGTAATAATGATTCATTAAATTTAATTGAAAAGTTTTATCCTGAGTTATTTACGCCTGATATTAATTTAAGTATAGATTACAGGTGGAAACCATGGCTCAGTCTTCACGCAACAGGTTCTTACGGAACTACGTTTGTATATTTAGATAATATTCCAGGGAAAGTGCAAATTTCTTATGGTTTTAGAATTGCACCATTTTATAAAAATAAGTGTGGAATTTTAAGAACTTTTCGTGCAGAATTTATTGGATTCAGCATTTATTTACCAGATATTAATGAATCAATAGAATCCATTGTCCCTATATTTCCATATTTTTATTGGCAATGGAGATTTTAAGAAAAAGAGCAGAGTACAACAATGTATATAAAAATATGCGAGGCAGTATTAAATTCAAAGTTTATAGGATGTTTCAAATTTTGTTTAATTTGATAAGTAGGTGCAGAGTAATAGACTACTTTTCATATACTTATTGTTAGCAGAAATTTTTAAAAGGATAAAAAACAGGATAAAGGCAAATCTTGACATCATAATTTTTTTATGTAGTATTTTAATATTGTTTTGAGTAAAAAAATAAGGAGGCAGCAATGATAATAACTCTTCTTTTTTTAATCAATAATGCAGCACTTGCAGAAGAGGAGCCTGTTTTATATTTTTCTGAGGAGAGTGCTGGAAATGTTGAAAGATTTAAACCCATACTTGGAGACCATAGATTCAACATTAAAGTTTACAATATTACTTCTCTTTTTAAGAATGATCTGCCCTCTTTTATTAGGACCTTATATTTTGTAAAGGGAGAAAATGAAGGAGGTGAAATATCCCTATTTCTTGTAGGAAATAGAAAGACTGGATTGAAAAATTATGGTGAACTTGAATACCATGGAGAAATTTTTAATTCAGCAAAGGGTTGGTTTATAAGAAAAGAAGATACTATTATTGTTGAAACCCAATATCCATTTTCTTCTGCTACATATTCTGTAAAATACCTCTGGGATAGAAGAAATGTCTTTTTTATATACATTGGCGATGAAGTTAGTGACTACTCCGTAGGTATGCTTGAAAAAGTAGATAATTTTCTTCAACAAGGGAAAATAAAAAAAGCTGCTGAGTCATTGTGGGATATACTATATCCTCAGCATTACTACAATCTATATGAGATGGTAATAAAGTTTCTTGTGGCAGGACACAGAGAAGCTTTGAGAGTTTATTATAGAGAAAGAAATTCTCAAAAAGCTGTTGAAATTATGAGGTCTTCATTTGAGCCAATGCTTAATATAGCTCGAGATGCATATATCCCTGTTTTTTATTCAAAGGAAGAATTTAAAAAAAGTGAATTTTCCCAATTTATTAAATTTAATAAATATGTTAGAATACTGAATGATTTTGGATTTCTCCTTGAACAGGCAGGAGAACTTAAGGAGGCAGTGGATATTTTAAGCGCAGTTCTTAAGCTTTCACCAAAAAGAGTGGTAGCTTACTTAAACATGGGAGATGCTCTGTGGAAAAAGGGCAATAAAAAGAAAGCAAGATATTACTACACAGTATATATAAAAATGATGAAGAATAGAAAGAAGGAAAAGCAAATCCCTGAAAGGGTCAAAAGAAGAACAGTATGGTAAAGAACAATAATATCCCTTGACATTTACTTTAAACTCTGTATAATAAAATACTTTTAAAAACATATTTAAAGAATGTGAGAGCTCTTGTTGTTATTCTCACTAAAATTTTAAAAACAAGGAGGAAAAATGAAGAAATTATTAATTATAATATTATCAGTTTCTTTCATGTCCCTCTACGGAGAAACTTTTAATGTTGGTAGTATTGCTGAGCTTCAAGATGCTCTTAGCACTGCTTCAAGTAATAACGAGAGCGATACAATAATAATATCTTCAGCAACCTACAATACTTCTTCAACTATTACTTTTAATTCAGATGAAAATTACTCTATTTTAATCAGAGGTAATGGTTCAGTGATATTTGATGGAGGAGAAAATACAAAAATAATGGAACTTATAACAACAGCATCTGCAGGGAGCATAACTGTTGAAAACATAACTTTTAGAAATGGTTCTGGAGATTATGGAGGAGGTTTGTATGCAGAAACTCAGGATGCAGAAATAGAATTGACAAACTGTACATTTGACAACAATAGAGCAGGTTTTGTCGGAGCAGGAGCAAATTTATATTCAACAACAGGCAATATTACAGTGGAAGATTGTAATTTTACAAATAATTCG
>JALVRC010000131.1:0-4678 GCA_027025255.1 Caldifarciminota bacterium | reverse complement strand
GAGCAGGAGCTATGCTATATCCTGTTGGACAGAATTCAAAGGTAACTGTTGAGAAAAATAATTTTGAAAATAATGAAGCAGGTGAATTCGGAGCAGGATGCTGGATAAGATGTCCTTCTGACAATGCAACGGTTGTATATAAAGAGAACACAATGATTCAAAATTCAACAACAAAAGCTGGAAGTGGTGGAGGTACCTATATTGAAATTGCATCCGGAACAATAACTGTTGAAAACAACTCTTTCAGGAATAATACTTCAATATGGCTTGGTGGCGGTCTCTGGATAGAACACAACGGAGGTAATTTAAGTGTAAAACAAAATGTTTTTTACAATAATACCTCAACTGATAATGGAGGAGGAGCAAATATATTTCTTGAAACAGGAACAGCAAGTATAGATCATAATGTATTTAACAGTAATCAATCATCAGCAGCAGGAGGAGGTTTAAATTTCTCTACAACATCAGGAACTATCAATATTTTCAATAATACATTTTATTCAAATACTGGTGATGATGGAGGAGATATATATCTTTACTTTGATGATGCATCATCTTCTTCAAATTTTTATAACAACATTTTATACAATACAGGCGAAACGCCCATATCTTTTTCAGGTGCAGCTACTGTAACTGCAAGGTTTTCAGATATAGAAGGGGGAGAAGGGGAAGCCTGGTTCGGAGAAGGATGTATAAGCGAAGATCCATTGTTTGCTTCTCCTGAAACAGGAGATTTCCATCTGACATGGGCAAATTTCCCCTCGGATGACAATACAAAATCTCCCTGCATAGATGCAGGAGATCCTTCTTCTTTGAAAGATTCTGATAATACAAGGGCTGATATAGGAGCCTATTATTTTAACCAGCAATCAGGTATTAAAAGTGAAAGTAGTAATAGAAAAATAGAAATAATCCAGAGTAAAAAAACAATTACAATAAGATATTCCACAGAGAACTCCTGTAGCATAAGAATAGAAATTTACAACATAAACGGTAAAAAATTATCCACCCTTGTTGATAGATATAAAAACAGAGGAAAATACACCACTCACTGGAACATAAGCAACGCAAGCAATGGAATATACTTTTGTAAAATCGCTATGGGCAATTATGTAATTACAAAAAGGATTCTTGTTGTAAAATAATTTAAATAAATAAGGAGGTTTTACGAAAAAATTAGTAGCTGAATTTATTGGAACCTTATGGTTGGTATTAGGAGGATGTGGAAGTGCTGTTTTGGCAGCTGCATATCCGGAATTAGGAATTGGTTTTGTAGGTGTGGCCATTGCATTTGGCTTAACTGTTTTGACTATGGTATATGCTATTGGTCATATTTCAGGTGCCCATTTAAACCCGGCAGTATCTATTGGTCTTTGGATTGGTGGGCGTTTTAATAAGAAGGATTTACTACCCTATATTATTGCTCAAGTATCAGGAGCCATTGCAGGTGCTGCTATTTTATATCTTATTGTAAGCGGAAGAGCAGGGTTTGAGATTGGAGGCTTTGCCGCAAATGGATATGCAGAGCATTCACCTGGCGGATATAGTTTACTTTCAGCTCTGATAACAGAAATTGTAATGACGTTTATGTTTTTAATTATTATTCTTGGTTCTATTCACCCAAAAGCTCCAAAAGGTTTTGCCGGATTATCAATCGGTTTAGGATTAACACTAATACACTTAATAAGTATTCCTGTAACGAATACCTCTGTTAATCCTGCAAGAAGTACGAGTCAGGCGATATTTGTGGGAGGTTGGGCGATTGGTCAATTATGGTTATTCTGGGTTGCTCCGATAGCAGGTGCGATTTTAGCAGGATTAGTTTATAGGTTTCTTTTATCAGGTAAAAAATAACATAACGATTAGAGGGATAAAATAATAAGGAGGAATTTTTCTGAAGTTCCTCCTTATTATTTTAATAACCCATCATATACTATGTATTCTTATCTTTTAATAGAAAAAGGGCTGGTGTTTTATTATTCAGAATATATGTAATGTTACCAATGTTTCCGGTATACATGATGTAGACGGAGAAATCAAAGACTAATATTCCTATGGAGTTAGCAGTTATGAAGTAGATAACTGGTATATTATTTTTAAGGAATAACTTAATCTTGACATGATGGTAATGTTGATTATAATTTTATATGAATGATAATGACATAAAAAAAGATAAGTTTATTAAAGAACATAAAGTAAAGGGGGTTTCTAATAAGATTATAGAATATTTAAAAGGGTTAAAAAGAGAGATTTTTTTACCTTATGAAGTGCTTCATCCGGTAAAAAAAGATGTGGGTGTGGATACAGGAGAATGGCAGAAATTTATAAGAGGTATAAAACGAAACGGATATATCATTCTGGAGAATTGTATTTTTGCAAATGTAGGGGGTGCAGCGCAGATTAGGAGTATGTTTGACCCGGGACCGGGAGGTCTGAGGTTCAAGTCCTCTCGCCCCAATATAACTAAGGGAGAGTATAATGAACGGAATACAACTTCCTCAAACTAAATTTATTCTTCAATGGTCAGTAATTTATGACAATGGAGAATATTACTATGAAGATGTGAATGAAACTTTCTGCAACATATTTGGGCATAATATAGAATATTATAAAAACAAGAATTTCAAAGATATTCATAGACCTTATGTATACAATAATATTGTTAGTGTTTATGTAGAAGCAAAGCAAAAGAAGACTTCTGTCTCAATAATACAGGTACCATTTAAAAATACTCATCTAAGTCTTTTAGTATTGATGTTTACTACAGAATTAAGTGCTGAGAAGGATAAGATAAGATTTGATTGTCTTGGGATAGATATTACTAAAGAAGAGGATGTAACCGAATTTTTACCACATGGTAAGGTAAGGTTCAAAGATATTTATTTTAAGAATCCAGATGCTGTAACAATCGTTAATAAAGATGGTTACATTATTGATTGTAACGAGGTTTATCTTCAACTTACAGGTTATGAAAAATATGAGGTTATAGGAAGACACATTACGGATTTCTTTTCTGAATGGAGTAAACTTATTTTTTATAGAGAAATTAATGGATTGAAAAAAAGAGGAGTTGGAGAGGGTGAAATAGAGCTTGTAAGAAAAGATGGAAGGAGAATATTTGTATTAAGAAAGTGCAGAGCAGTATATGATAAGAATGATAATCTTATTTTCATAGTGTCTTATGATAGAGATATAACAGACATAAAAAATATGCAAAAAGAGATTGCGAAAAAAGAAATGGAATACGAAGCATTGTTTGAGAGTGTAGGTGATGCAATACTAATAATAGAAGGAAATAGGTTTGTGAAATGTAATAAAAAGACTCTTGAGATGTTTGGTTGCAAAGAAGAAGATATAATAGGAAAAACACCTTACAGATTTTCCCCTGAATATCAACCGGATGGTACTCTTTCAAAAGAATCTGCCCTTAAAAGAATTAACAATGCACTTTCAGGAATTCCTCAACATTTTTACTGGAAACTTAAAAAATTTAATAATACTTTATTTGACGCAGAAATAAGTTTAAATAGAGTTAAGATTGAAGAAAAGATATTTCTTCAGGCAATAGTAAGGGATATAACTGAGAAAAGAAGTGTAAATGAAGAGTTGAGAAAATTACATAGAGCAGTTAGTCAAAGCTCTTCTATTATAGTTATAACTGATTTAAACGGTAATATTGAGTATGTTAATCCAGCTTTTACAGAAATAACCGGGTATGATTCTTATGAAGTAAAAGGGAAAAACCCATCAATTCTTAAATCTGGATACCATTCTACAGAGTTTTATTCTAATCTCTGGAAAGTAATAGAAGGGGGTAATAACTGGGCTGGTAATTTTTTTAATAAGAATAAAAAAGGCGAGCTTTACTGGGAGAAGGCTCGGATTTCTCCTGTTTTTAATGAAAAAGGTGATATAACTCATTATATAAAGGTTTCAGAGGATATAACCAAAGAGAAAAAGCTGGAAGAGCTTATTATTGAAGAGAAAAATAAATATCTTCACCTTATTGATAACTTTCTTGTAGGTATTTTTGTTCTGCAGAGGTTTGTTTTGAAATTTTGTAATAAAAAACTTCTGGAAATATTAGGATATGATAAATTAGAAGATGTTATAGGAAGATCAATAAAGGATTTTCTGCCCCCTCATGAATGGGAAAGAATAAAGAATGAGAATATCATTGCAGATTTTCAAAACCATGAAAGTAGAGATTTTGTTGTTAGGCTTGTAAGAAAAGATGGAACATTGATTGATGTAGAGGTTAGGGGTGATATAATCTTCTATGAAGACAGACCTGCTTTTCAGGGTACAGTCCTTGACATAACAGATAAAAAAAGGGTTCAAAGAAGTATTTCATTAATTAATGAAATTAATAACATTGTTGCCAGAAGTTTTATAGAATTTAAAGACTATAAATTGACAGCTGAAAAAATACTGGAAGTTTTGAATAAAATAGTCGATTTTGACCTTTGTGAAATTTTTGTAAGAATAAAAGGAGAATTTATTAGTGTTATTCGCAACAATAGTTTTCCTCAAAATTTTATGGATATTATAGAGGAAAGGTTTAAAAAAGAAAAAACAGATAAAGCAGTATGGCTGGAAACTCTTAAGAAAAAGAAGCCTATTTTTATTGAGGATATGAGACAAAATCCTTTAACAGAATATTTATACGACCTTGTTG
>JALVRC010000130.1:3479-4060 GCA_027025255.1 Caldifarciminota bacterium | reverse complement strand
CCTGTTGCATCCATAGTGCTTTTTTTATTTTGATTAAAACTATAACCACTTACCTTTCCACCAGTTGCAAAACCATATTTAATTTCGTGTTTGTCTAAAAGTTGAGTAAGAGCATCTATTTTATCTGGATTTCCTTTAAGAACATAACTTTTGTATTTAAAGTTTGTATTTGAAAAGAATTTTTTAAACTCACTATTTAGTTTTGCGGCATTTTTATATGAAATTTCAACCGTTGATAAACCTGTTGTTGTGTGGTGAGCAACACGATCAACGAGTGTTAACTCAAAACCTTCATCTGTATTAATGCCCAAACCTGAACGCCCGTGACCAGCCTGTTCGTAAGTCATACCAATTGCTCCCATAAATGTAGGGTAAGTATCTCCATAACTCGGGTAAAGCAAATCAAAACGTTCTCTAGTAAAAAACAACCAGCCTTCTTTATCAAAATATTTGGCATGATTTTTACCTACATCGGTTTGAAACTCTCTTTGCCAATCGCTAATAATTTCATGAAAAGGTTCAGCAGCAGGAGCAAAATAATAAGGCTCGTTAATGCCTTGTTCGTGAAAATCTACATGTAC
>JALVRC010000130.1:0-3469 GCA_027025255.1 Caldifarciminota bacterium | reverse complement strand
GATACCACCTCGCTGGAACGCTGCAGCTACGGGATCGCCTCAGCCATAACCAGCGCAAACGGCGTTGATCTGGCTGCGGGTAACGTCCGCAAAATAACCGTGATGCCCAAACCCAATCTCTGTTTAGATCAAAAAGATAATGGTTAGGTCTTCCTCCTGGCCAGGGTTCATGATGCTCTGCTGCGACTTGTAATGGGTTGTAGGGAGTTGCTTTAACTTGGTTGTACCAATTTACATAACGATCTCTACCATCAGGATTTAAACATGGGTCTATAATAACTACGGTATTTTGTAACCAAGAATTTTTTTGTGTAATGAGCATATATAAAGTAAGCATGGCTGCTTCTGTACTTGAAGCTTCATTTCCGTGTACATTATAACTTAACCAAACAATAGCAATATCTGGTTGTGATGAACCTGTTTCAAGACCTATGTTTTTAAGATTATTATGTTTCGCACCTATGATTGTTAACCATCTGTTATCAGGTTTCCTTTTTTTCCTATTAACTCTTATTTGTTTTTTATTTGATAAATATTTTCCTGTAATAGAATTCTTGGTTTTTTTTATATTTTCTATATCCCCTGTTGCCACAAGATATCCCCCTTTTTCTCCTGCTTGAGGACCCAAATCAACTATAAAATCGCCTGATTCAATAATATCTTTATCATGCTCCACAACAATAACAGTATTACCTTGATCTCTAAGATGTTTAAGTGTATTTATCAATCTGTCATTATCACGCTTATGTAACCCTATTGAAGGCTCATCAAGTATATATATAACACCTACAAGAGCAGAACCAATTTGTGTTGCAAGATGAACTCGTTGCTCTTCCCCACCAGAAAGAGTATCAGCCCTCCTATTTAATGTAAGATAATCAAGACCAACTTCAAGTAAAAAACCTAATCGTTTTCTTATTTCCTTTAACACCTCTTTTAAAATAATGTACTTCTTATCACTTAGTCTTAGTTTATTAAAATATTCATAAGCCTCTTTAACGGTCATATTAACAATATCATTTATAGACATCTTATTTATAAAAACACTTAAAGCATCTTTGTTGAGTCTAGCCCCATTACATTCAGGGCATTTAAGCTCACTCATAAAGCTTTCTATATACCCCCTTACCTTCTCACTCCCTGTTTCTTTGTACAATCGCATCAATCTTGGAATTACTCCTTCATATCTAATATTACCCTGCCAGGAACGTTCTTGATTTTTAAATGCAATATCTATTTCTGAAACCCCATATAGTATTGCTTCACGCACTTTATTATCAAGAAGGGTCCAAGGAGTCTTTAATGAGAATTTAAATTTCGCTGCCAAAGCTTGAACTACAGATAATGTATATCCTGAAGGAATTCCCCAGGGAATAATTGCTCCATTAATAATACTCTTTTCCTTATCTGGAATTACTCTATCAATATCTATCTCTATCTTTCGCCCAAGTCCTCCACATGAGTGACATGCTCCATAAGGAGAATTAAAAGAAAACAAACGAGGAGAAATCTCTGGAAAAGAATAACCACATTTATTGCACGAAAGAAAGATACTAAAATTCTTTTTTACTTCACCTATCATTACCTTTACAAATCCTCCACCCTCCTTTAAAGAAATCTCAACTGCCTCAGCAATCCTTCCTCTTTTATTCTTTTCAATAATCAATCTATCTACAATAATGTCTATACTATGCCTCTTATTTCTATCTAATTTTGGCAGTTCATCTATATCATATAAAATACCGTCAATATTGAGCCTTACAAAACCTGCTCGTTGTATCCTACCAAAGAGTTCTCTAAATTCACCTTTTTTACCTTTTACTATAGGAGCCATTATTAGCGCTTTTTCACCTTCATGTTTCACAAGTTCGTCTGTTATCTCAGAAGATGTTTGAGAAGTCAAAGGTATACCGCATTCAGGACAATAGGGCTCTCCTCCCCTCGCATACAAAAGCCTTAAATAATCATAAATTTCAGTTACAGTAGCAACAGTAGAACGAGGATTTTTGCTTATTCCCTTCTGCTGTATAGCAATGGTTGGAGAAAGTCCTTCAATGTAGTCAACATCAGGTTTCTTCATAATGCCAAGGAATTGTCTTGCATATGAAGACAACGATTCTACATATCTTCGTTGACCTTCTGCAAAAATTGTGTCAAAAGCAAGAGAAGATTTCCCTGAACCAGATAAACCCGTAACAATAACAAGTTTGTCTCGTGGAATTGAAAGATTAATATTTTTTAAATTATGTTCTTTAGCACCTTTAATCTTAATAAATTTACTCACAATTTAAAAAGTAAACCTGCTCCTATGCCGCCTTTCATATCCTCAAAATTAAAACCATTTGTACCTATAAACTTTATTGATATCTCTCCTATAACAAACATGTCTCTATCTATCCTATATTTTATACCACTTCCTAATAATATATCAAATGTATAACTAACACTCTCGCTATTTACTGTTGTATAAACTTGAAAAGCAGGACCAATAAATCCATACCCTAATATCTCCATAAAACTTCTTTTTCTAATTATTATAAAACCCTGTATAAGCAAAGGATTAGAAAAGTTAATATCTAAAGTATTATGGTTATAATCAGTATATAATGATAACAGTGCATATCTTAAAGCTAAATCTTTCTTTAAGTAAATTAAGCCATTAACCTGAGCAGATAGAGCACCGTTATAAATCGTTACATTAGGTCCAATTTCCAAGGGAATTCTTATAAAACTAAACAATAGTAATAACGTCACTTCTCCTTGCCTTTTGGAAATGTAATCAACATTCTATAATGTTTCATGTATTTTTTTATAATGGCATTAAATTCACTTAAGGTAAGTTTTCTAACACTACTATAGAATCTATCTATATATTTATAACCAAGTCCCATACCTTCATACTCCACAATGCGCAAAAAATTACTTCTTTCGTCTGTTTCCTTTATGGGCCTTTTTAAAATTATTGAATTTTTAACTTTCTCGAAGTCTTCGTTTAGAATCCCCTTTTCCCTTAAATTAGACATGAATGATAAAAGTTTATTTTTTACAGCTTTCCAAAAATTAGTTGAAGTCTGGGTAAATATTAGAAAGACCCCTGCCTGCTTTAACGATAATTGTTTTGTTGTAACCAAGTAAACCAAATCATCACTTCCTCTTAAAAGTTGGAACAAAGGACCTTCCATACTGGATAAATATTCAGCTAACAAACTTAAACCAGGATAGTCCTTATGAGAGATTGAAACAGTTGGATAACCGATTACCAAATTTACTTGAGGAAAAGCGTACCTATATATTCTTTTTGAGGTTCGTTTTATTTCAATATTAAAATGATTGTAGTATTTGCGAGAAGTTCTGTTAAAGCTCAATTGTTTAACAAAACTTTTAATTTCTTTAGAATATTTCTTGTTAGCCTGAAAAACTATCGTAGAAAAAGATTTATAAAAATCTATGTAAAAATTACTTAGACTGG
>JALVRC010000129.1 GCA_027025255.1 Caldifarciminota bacterium | reverse complement strand
GTTTAAAAAAACCATTTATAGAAATTCCTTTAAATATTGTGTTGTTTAATATATATGTTTTCTCGCCCGGGAATATATGTATATGCTTTTCGCAAATTCTTGAAAGTATATTAAGGGTATAATTCTTACTTGGAGCTCCTGTATTTTCTCCCATTGACCAGACGTCTTTTAATGGGGAAATGCTTATACAAACATTCAGAATATTCTCCTTTTAGAAGCAGGTGGAATGCTTAGCTCTTTTCTATAGTTAGAAACCATTCTTCTCCCAATTTTTATACCAAAATTACTCATCATTTTTGCAATTTCTTCATCTGTAAGAGGAGAATAGGGATCTTCCATATATATGATTTCTTTTATTTGGTTTTTTATTTCATTTCCTGACAGGGCAAAGAAGTGTTTTAGAATATATATGCCTGAAGGAGCGGAAACGTATTTGCCATTTACAATTCTTGATAGTATGGACAAATCAACGGATAATTTGTTTGATAATTTAGTAAGAGCCAATCTATGTTTTATATTTTTTTTATAAAGTAAAACCTCAGGGAATTCTTCAACAAGGATTTCACCTAATTTAATGAGCAGTTGTCTTCTTTCTTCTTTAGCTTTTAAAATATTTACAACGCGTTCGTACTTTTCTTTGAGATATTTATAGGTTTCTTTATCAATTTTCTGAGGAGAGTTAATAATTTTTTTAACATAACCAGCTATTTTTATAACTGGTAGATTTTTCTCCATTACAGAGACTTCCCAATTATTATTAGTGTATGTTATGATTAAATCAGGGATTACCCATCCTTCAATATCCTTAGTATAAGTATGGAAAATTGGAATATTGAGATTGGCAATAATCTTAATTGTTTTTTCTATATCTTCTCCAGTTACCTTTAGGGTTTCACTAATCCGTTTAAAGTTTTTATGAATGAAATTATCAAAGCAATGTTCTATAATCTTGAAGGGTACAGATGTTTTATTGTATCCTTTTACAATAAGTAGAAACAGTATCCTCTCTTTAATATTTTCAGCTGCCATTCCTAAAGGCGTACATTTAGTCCCAATGATATACTTTATTCTTTTCACATCTTCTACATTAAATTTCTCATTGGTATTTTCAAAATATCCTTCTTTATTTAAATTTTGAATGATATATTGAGCAATTTTAAAATCTGAAGCAGGAAGTATTTTCTCAACCTGAATTAAGAGATTATACTTTAATTCTTTTAACTTATCTTCAAACGGTGTTTCTGGTTTTTTATCTTCAATAGGGAAAAGATAGGCAGAGTCGTCAGGAAAATAATCTTCACTGGAAAATTCCTCTATATCACTGGTTTTATCTGGTTCTTCTTCTGTGTTTTCTTCACTAAGAACAGGATTGTTTTCCATTTCTATTTCAAGTAATTCTAATAGCTCGAGATAATTTGCTTGAAGTATGTCTCCACGTAAGACAATAAAGGGAGACAGTTTTAATTCCTGGGAAATCTTTGTGTGCTGTTTTAATTCAGTCATATTTTAAATTTTTCACCGAGATATACCTTTTTTACCTTTTCATCGTTTAGCAGCTCCTTTGGAGTTCCGGAAATTAATATTTCAGAGTCATACATTATATAAGCTCTATCTGTTATTTCCAGTGTTTCCCTTACATTATGATCAGTTATAAGAATTCCCAGTCCTTCATTCTTTAAATCAACAATAATATTTTGAATTTCTCCTCTTATTTTGGGATCAATACCTGTAAAGGGTTCATCCAATAGTAAAAACACAGGTTCAATAGAGAGGGCTCTTGCTATTTCTGTCCTTCGTCTTTCGCCTCCGGATAGGGTGGCTCCTTTTTCATTTTTTATGTGGTTAATATGAAATTTCTCCATAAGCTCATTTGTTTTGTGTTCAATATAATCTTTTTTATAACCTCTTAATTCCATTATTGCTTTAATATTGTTTTTAACACTTATTCCTCTAAATATACTTGCTTCCTGGGAAAGGAATCCAATCCCTTTCCGGGCTCTTTTATAAATTGGAAGATACGTAATGTCTTCGTCGTTTAAAAATATTCTTCCTTTGTCAGGAAGAATAAAGCCAAGAATCATTGAGAAAGTTGTTGTTTTCCCTGCACCGTTAGGTCCCAAAAGACCAACAACTTCTCCTGCCTTAAGTTCAATACTTACATTATCAACAACCTTTCTGCCATTATAAATTTTGACAAGTGATGAAGTCTTTAGTTTATTTACTGAAGATGTATGTCCCATTTACTTCTCCTGTTAAGGTTACAATTTTTTTGTTCATATCCATACTTATAGTCTTACTTGAGGCTTTTATTGTTTCGTTGGTTGTTTTCTGGTAGTTCACCTTGCAGTCTCCCTTTAAGTGAAATGCAGTAAGCTTTTTCTCTTTTGTAAAGAAGGTTAAGGAGTCACCTTGCATATAAGCGTTATTGCTTTTAATATGGATGTTTTTATTTATAATACCGTAGTCTGCTTTATAGAAATAAATTAAGGAGTCTCCTTTAATTAAGAAAGAATCTGAATTGATTTGAGTATTATGCCATCCTGAAAGTACGCTTTCTTTTTGATTTAGAAATATTGTATCAGCAGTTATGTGGTTTTTTTTATCCATAATAATCATAGGTTTGTCAGTAATAAATCCTTGATTCTTTGCTGTGTTGAATTCAGCTTTTTCGCCCTTAATTAAAATATCGGATGTATCATCAATTATTGTTAAGTACTCTGGAAATTTAATTAGTTTTAATGTATGAAGAAATATCATTTTTTCTGTTTTAATATTTAGTCCTTTTAAGAAAAGATTTACGTTATATTTAAAGAGGCTTGTTGCTTTTTTATCAATATATATTAAAGAATCTGATAAGATAGAGATTGAATCACGTAAAAGCATTTTAACATTAAATATATTAATATTTGACGTTGTTTTATTAAATTTTGCTGTTTTGCCATATATTGTAAATGTTTCATTATGAATTTTTACACTATCTTCCAATTTTATTATCTGATTTCCGTTTCTCAATATTATATGCATTTTTGAGGCTGTAAAATTAATGTTTTGAAAAAAGAAAAATACTATCATTTCATATCCATTTCTGTGTTTCCTTCTATGTTATTTTTGATAGTAATTTCGTTAAGTTTACTATCTGAAACAAGACCAATTCCATTGATTTCACCGTCTTTAGTAATGATTCTGACCTTTGCATCAGTTTCTATGAGTCTTCTTGAATTGTTCCACAATATGGAATCAGTATATAGAAATGTACTGTCTCCAGCATCAAAAACAACGTTTTTTATAGCAACAAGATTCCCTGAAGATGTATAAATTATGCCTGAGTCCGCTGTAACATGAGATTTTACATCTCCGTTATCCGCAAAAAAAACTATATCAGGCGATTTTAGAATTATTCTCCCCGCTTTAGTAAAGTATAGTGCTTTTTGTGCTTTTAGAAAATACAACTTTTCTCCTGTTATACTTTCATACATATTGAAATTTGTAACAATTTGATCAGGTAATTCTTTATGAATCAAAGGGTTCTTTTCTTGGGTACTACAAAAGATGCTTACCAGTACCAGAGTTCCAGCGGATATGATTTTAAATATTTTATCCATTCATCCTTCTTTTTTAAGAATTTTATATAAAAGTTGTTGTTTTTATTATATACAAAAAAATAGTACAATGGTAGGTCAAAAATGGTGGAGAGTTTTTGTGGAAGAGTTGATAGTTTAAATTTTAGTGTTCCAAGCTCTATTTCTTCGTATGTCTTGAAAGTGTATCTGTCCATAACAGTCCCTACAAGGTAATTTTTGTTTATGTATTTCTTTAGAGTAAAGATATTGTCGGTTGTCTTTATATTATGTAAGTTCCTTAATGAGTTGATAATATGATTTAAAGAGCGGATGCGTTGTTTTTTTATAAAGAAAACGCTTTTTTTATTTATCATGTAAGGAATTAATTCATATAACCCCTCATGAATACCTGTAATAATTCCTTTTTTGGGAATGTTAAGAACATGAAATGGGATTTTTGGTCTTCTTTCAAGCATCAATGAGAAATTTAATGCTTGATGGTT